>NZ_VFTQ01000027.1:0-95929 GCF_006439475.1 Mesorhizobium sp. B2-8-9
ATCGGGCAGGGCGCTTCGGGCCTCAATGGCGGCCAGGTCATCCCCGGCCTCAAATACGATCCGGAATGGCTGATCGAACACTTCGGCAAGGAACGCGGCGAAGCCCTGGTCGCATTCGCCGCCTCGACGGCCGATGCCGTGTTCGATGTGGTCCGCGACGAGAAGCTGGCCGTGCCGTTCACGCGCAACGGCTGGATCCAGGCCGCGCACACCGAGACCGCGCTCAAGGCAGCGGCGAACCGGGATCGCCAATGGCGCTCGCGCGGTGCCGACGTCAAATTGCTCGACCAGGCCGAGATCGCGGCGATGACCGGCGCCAAGGGCTATCTCGGCGGCTGGCTCGATCGTCGCGCCGGCGTCATCGACCCGCTGTCCTACACGCTCGAGCTCGCCCGCGTCGCGGCGGCCGCCGGCGCCCGAATCGCCGAGCAGCAGCGGGTGGTGAAACTCGCCAAGAATGCCAGTGCCTGGCGGGTTTCGACGCAAGGCGGCGCCGAACTGCAGGCCAAGTCGGTCGTGCTCGCCACCAACGCCTATACGGACGGCCTCCTGCCTGGTCTCGCGCAAACAATCGTGCCGCTGCATTCCTTCCAGATCGCCACCGCGCCGCTTCCGGCCGAGCTTGCTGCAAGCATCCTGCCGGGCGGTCAGGCCGTTTCCGATTCCCGTCGCATCCTGGTCTACTACCGAAAGAGCCCCGACGGCCGGATGGTGCTGGGCGGTCGCGGCCGCATGGCGCTGCCCTCAAGCGCCGCCGACTGGGCACATTGCGAACGCGCGCTCATCCGCCTCTATCCGGCGCTGGGCGGCATCGCCATCGAAAAGCGCTGGTTCGGCCGCGTGGCGCTGACGCCGGATCACCTGCCGCATCTGCATGAACCGGAAAAAGGCCTGCTCGCGGTTGTCGGCTGCCAAGGCAGGGGCGTCGGCCTGATGAGCGCGCTGGGCAAGCGCATGGCAAACTACCTTGCAAGCGGCGACGTGAGGCAGTTGCCGTTTCCGCTGTCGCCGATCAAGCCGATCCCGTTCCACGCTTTCCGCCAAGTCGGCGTCGCCGCGGCAATCACCTGGTACCGCATGCTCGACGCGTTCGAACGCTGACGCCGAATGCGTGCAGCGCACAAGCGAATCTGCTTGACAGTTTCATGAATATGAAAAAACATCAGGCGATTTCAAAAATCCGATGGAGCCAACAGGCACTTCGATGTCGACCATCGCCGCAACACGGCCCTTGCCGGAAAACCGCATCTCGCCGGTCTTCCGTTTCGCCATGCTGCTGCCGGGTGGGCTGGTCACCTTCTTTCTGATCCTGTTCGCGCTTGGCCTGGTGGTCTTTCTCGCCTTCAGGGGCAATGACGGCTCGCTGCTCGGGGTTGGCCTGACGGTCGAAAATTTCGTCACCGTGGCCACCGATCCGCTCTATTGGACGGTGACGCTGCGCTCGCTGGTCATCGCCGGCTTGGTGACGCTGGCGACCGTCGTCACCGCCTATCCGGTCGCCTACTATCTCGCCTTTCATGCCGGCCGCCGCCGCAACCTGCTGCTCTTCCTGGTCACGCTGCCGTTCTGGACCAGCTACCTTTTGCGCGTCTTCGCCTGGAAGATCGTGCTTGCCTATAATGGCGTTCTGAACTCGGCCTTCATCGAGACAGGCCTTTGGAAGGAGCCGACGCTCGCCTTCCTCAACACGCCGGCCGCGGTCGTGGTGACACTCGCCCACGCCTATGCGCCTTTCGCCATCCTGCCGATCTACGTGGCGCTGGACACGATCCCCAAATCGCTGCTCGAAGCAGCCTCCGATCTTGGCGCGCGGCCCTTCACCAGCTTCCGCCGCGTCGTGCTGCCCAATTCGATGCCGGGCGTTCTGGCGGCGGCGCTGGTCGTCTTCGTGCCGACGGTCGGCGACTATGTCACGCCGGCCATGGTCGGCGGTCCGGCCAGCACCATGATCGGCACGCTGATCCAGTCGCAATTCGGCAAGGCCAATGATTGGCCGTTCGGCGCCGCGCTCTCGGTCTGCGTCATGCTGGTCATCCTGTGCGTGGTGCTGGTCGCGCGCGGCGCCGACCGCCGGTTCGGCAGCCGCACATGAGCGCCCGGGCAGACATCAATAGCGACGGCCGCTGGCTCGGCGTCTACGTGCTTGGCTATCTCGTCTTCCTCTATCTGCCGGTGCTTTTGATCCCGCTGTTTTCCTTCAACAACTCGATCCAGGCGGCGTTTCCGTTGCAGGGTTTCACGCTTGAATGGTACCGGACGCTCTACGGCAATCCGGCGCT
This sequence comes from Mesorhizobium sp. B2-8-9, assembly GCF_006439475.1. Taxonomy (NCBI): domain Bacteria; kingdom Pseudomonadati; phylum Pseudomonadota; class Alphaproteobacteria; order Hyphomicrobiales; family Phyllobacteriaceae; genus Mesorhizobium; species Mesorhizobium sp. B2-8-9. The sequence goes on from NZ_VFTQ01000027.1 coordinate 2,280, forward strand.
GTCCGGCGCCCTGGCCAACAGCCTGGTCATCGGGGTCATCGCCGCCTTCGGCGCGACGCTCTGCGGCATCACCGTTTCCTATATGGACCTCTACGGCCGCTCGCCGATCGCCGCCACCATCAGCGCCATCGCTCGCCTGCCGATCCTGATCCCCGGCGTCATCGTCGGCATCTCGCTTTTGATCCTGGTCAATCTGATCGGCCTCGGCCCGTCGCGCGTTTCGATCGTGCTCGGCCACATCCTCGTCGCGCTGCCGACGACGGTCGTGGTGATGCGCAGCCGCTTCGCCGCAATCCCGAAGACGATCCGCGAGGCGGCGCTCGATCTCGGCGCTTCCGACTGGACGACGTTCCGGCGCGTGATGCTGCCGCTCAGCTTGCCCGCCATACTGTCGGCCTTCATGCTCTCTTTCCTGATTTCCTTCGACGAGTTCATCGTCGTCTTTTTCCTCGCCGGCACCGAGCCGACGCTGCCGCTCTACATCTGGAGCCAGCTGCGCTTCCCGCGCTCGTTGCCGACCGTGATGGCGCTCGGCACGGTGATCCTCACTGTCTCCTTCATCATCGCGGGCACAGCCGAAATCCTTCGCCACCGCGGCCTCGGCGCTGCGCACCGCAATCCAGCCTGAACCACAACAAAGAAGAGGAGAACGAAAATGACAGTCCACCTGAAATCGATCGCCGGACACAAAGCCCGGGCTGGCCTTGCCGCGCTGGCGCTCGCGCTGTCGTCGACAGTCGCTCTTGCCGCCGACAAGCTGCAATATTTCACCTGGTCGGGCTACGAATTGCCCGACTTCAACAAGAGCTTCCTTGCCGCGCATCCCGATGGCGTCGAGGCGACGATCTTCGGCGATGATGACGACGCCTTCACCAAGGTCAAGGCCGGCTTCCGCCCGGACATCGCGCATCCCTGCTACGACAAAGTGGCGCGCTGGAACAAGGAAGGCCTGCTGCAGCCGATCGACACCAAGCGCATCAAGAACTGGGATTCGATCTTCCCGGTGTTCAAGAACCTGCCCGACTTGCAGGCCGGCGACGGCAAGGTGTGGATGGTGCCCTGGGATTGGGGCAACACCTCGATCCTCTACCGCACCGACCTGGTGAAGAACCCGGAAGCGAGCTGGAATCTTCTGTGGGACAAGCAATATGCCGGCCGCATGGCGACCATCGACGCCGTGCACGACACGCCGATCGTCGCGGCCCTCCTGGCGGGTGTGAACCCCTTCGACATGACGCCGGACCAGATGGACAAGGTGGCCGAAAAGCTTCGCGAGCAGCGGCCGCTGCTGTCGAGCTACACCACCGACATGACCTCGGTCGAGCAGGCGCTGGCCAGCGGCCAGCTGGTCGCCGCCATGACCTGGAACGCGTCCGCCACCTCGCTCAAGAAGCAGGGCGTGCCGGTCGAATTCATGAAGCCGAAGGAAGGCATGCTGACCTGGGCCTGCGGTTTCGTCATGCTCAAGGACGCCAAGAACGTCGATCTCGCCTATGACTTCATCAACAGCCGCCTCGACGCCGACTCCGGCAAGTTCCTGATCCAGTCCTATGGCTATGGCAGCTCCCTCTCGACCGCTTTCGCCGGCGTGTCGAAGGAGGAGCTGGAGAAACTGCAGCTGCCTGCCGATCCGGACGTGATGCTGAAGAGCACCATCTTCACCGGCCCGATGAAGCAGAATGACGATATGGCGAAGATGTTCGAGAAGGTGAAGGCCGGGGGATGACTAGCTCCCCCTTCTCCCCTTGTGGGAGAAGGTGGCCGCGAAGCGGCCGGATGAGGGGTGCTCCAGGGAACACAGACGTCTCACTTCGCTGGAACACCCCTCATCCGTCTCGGCGCTGTCGCGCCGATCCACCTTCTCCCACAGGGGGAGAAGGGGGAGCCTGGCGGCGCTGCATCACACCGGGGAAAGACAACAAGGACCAACGCATGGACATTCTTGACGAAGCGGCGGCAACGCCGAAAGACGATGCCGATATCCGCGTCGGCCGGCGCGTGCGGGCGCTCAGGCTAGAGCGCAAGCTGTCGCTGGCCGAGCTCGCGGCCAAGGCCGGCATCTCCATCGGTGCGCTCAGCCAGATCGAGCGCGGCATGTCCTCGCTACGCGTCAAGGTGATCTGGCCGCTGGCCGCGGCGCTCGACATCGAGCCGTCGGCGCTGATCGCCGACGGCAACGAGGCGGTCAACGATCTCTATTGCGTGCGCGCCGACAAGCGACGGCAGATTCCGGTGAAATCCGAAGGCATCGCCAAGGCGCTGCTGTCGCCGCCGGCCGCGACGCTGACCGGCATGCTGGTCACGGTCGAGGCCGGCGGCGGCACGGCGGAAGCCTACGCCCACGCCGGCCACGAGTTCGGCTTCGTCATGGCCGGCGAGGTCGAGCTGGTGGTGGACGCCAGCACCTATGTCCTCAAGGCCGGCGACAGCTTCGCCTTCAAGAGCACCCTTCTGCATGCCTTCCGCAATCCCGGCGCCGAGCGTTGCCAGATCCTCTGGGTCAACACGACAAAACCGTCCGAGGTGCGCGATGGCGCCTGACGCGCTCGTTCGGCTGCAGAAGGTTTCGAAGGTTTTTCCTGGCGGCATTGTCGGGCTTGATAATGTCGATCTCGACATCGCTCCCGGCGAGTTCCTGACCCTCCTCGGCCCTTCCGGTTGCGGTAAGACGACGAGCTTGCGCGTCATCGCCGGCTTTGAGAGCCCGACCAGCGGCGATGTGCTGCTCGACGGCCGCGACATCACCGGCCTGCGGCCCTTCGACCGGCCGGTCAACACGGTCTTCCAGGACTACGCGCTGTTCCCGCATATGGATGTCGCCGCCAATGTCGGCTTCGGCCTGTCGCTGCGCAAACTCACCGGCGCCGAGCAGGCCAAGCGGGTCCGCGAGGCGCTCGACATGGTAGGCCTTGTCGACAAGCTGCGCGCCCGCGTCTCCGAACTCTCCGGCGGCCAGCGCCAGCGCGTCGCCTTAGCCCGCGCCATCGTCTGCGAGCCGCGCGTGCTTCTGCTCGACGAGCCGCTCTCGGCGCTCGACGCGCATCTGCGCGAGCAGATGCAGGTCGAATTGAAGCGGCTGCAGTCGCGGCTGGGCACCACCTTCGTCATGGTCACGCACGACCAGACCGAGGCGCTGTCGATCTCCGACCGCATCGTCGTCATGAACAAGGGCCGCATTGAGCAGATCGCGCCGCCGGCCACACTTTACGACCGGCCTGCGACACGCTTCGTCGCCTCCTTCATCGGCACCATGAACTTGTTGCAGTCGCGCTTTCTCGGCCGCGACGGCGAGCGCCTGCGCTTTGCCGCCGGCGACCTGCCGCTGGAGGCGATCTCAGACGGTGGCGAGACGCCGGCCGCCGGCGACACGCGAACCATCGGCGTGCGGCCGGAAGATCTCCTGGTTGTCGGTGAAGCCGGCGAAGGTACCGCGCCGGCGCGCGTCAGCGGCGTCGTCTTCCATGGCCGCACGCTGCGCCTGCATGCCGAGCTCGGACAAGGCACAGCAATCGTCATCGATGCCCCGCGCCGCGCCGACGGTACTCAATTCAGCGTCGGCGACGTGGCGCATGTCAGCCTGCGGCGCGGCGCCAACTGCCCCATGCTTTCCAACTGATGGAACGGGCCTAGGCTCAAGACGCCTTGGCGAAGAATCCCTGATAGTCGGACTTGGCCTGCAGCAGGCGCAGGATGTTCTCGCGCGAGCCGCGCACATGCGCGCGGGCGCGCTCGCCGGCCAGCGCGACGTCGCCGGCGCAGATCGCGTCGACGATGCCGGCATGTTCCTCGCGGGTGAGCTTCCATTCGTCCAGCCACAGAAGCTCGGTCCACACATATTGCTGGCATTTGTCGAGGATGCCGCAAAGCATGCCGTAGAGCATCTCATTGCCGCTGATTTCGGCGATCACCCGGTGCAGGTCGATGCCGACCTGGAGCTCCGAGAATTTCTCCCGCGTGCTGCGATCCGGGATCGCCGCCAGCCGCTCGCATTCGGCGAGCATCTCGCGCAGACGTGCCTTGTCGGCGGCGGTGGCGTTGGCCGCCGCCAGCTCGGTCGCGCGCCCGTCGAGCATTTCGCGGATGTCGAAGGCCTCGCGGAACATGGTCAGGTTGAACTCGGCCACCACATAGCCCTGGCGCGGCCGCCCGATCACCAGGCCGTCGCGCTCCAGACGGTTGAAGGCCTCGCGCACCGGCGTGCGGCTCACCTTCAGGCGCTCGGCGATTTCGTTTTCCGTCACGCGGCCGCCCGGCGGAATCTGGCCGGTGATGATCAACGCCTTGAGCTTCTCGAACACCGAGTCGCGCAGCGTGTTCTTTCTCTCCTTCAAGCGTTCCGCCTCCAACGGTCAGTCTGGAATCACAGTTTAGTGCCTTTTAGCGCCTGCTTGAACAGACCGTTTCGGGGCGAGCCGCCGCTCCGAACCGTCTGCTTTTCCACCACCAAAACCCGATGTCCCATGTTGACATCGGCTTCCAGCGAATTACACTCAAAATTGTATACAAATTCGCATACCAAATCAACGATAACGGGAACACCGGTTGGAGAAGCGAAAATGACGAAGAGACTCTGTATTCACGGCTTGGCCGTCGCCGGCCTGCTGGCTACGGTCGCCGTTCCGGCCTCGGCCGCCGACACCATCACCGTCGCCTCGTGGGGCGGTACCTATCAGGAAGCGCAGACCAAGGCCTTCTTCGATCCGACGGCCAAGGAACTCGGCATCACCATCAAGCAGGACACCACCAACGGCCTCGACGACGTGCGGCTGCAGGTCACCGGCAATGCCGTCAAATGGGACATCACCGAACTCGGCGCCGACGAATGCGCGCGCGGCTCCAAGGAAGGCCTGTTCGAGAAGCTCGACTACAACGTTATCGACAAGAGCGGCATCAACCCGAAGCTTGTCCACGATGATTGGGTCGGCATTTCCTACACGTCGGTGGTTTTGATCTATCGCACCGATGTTTTCGGCGACAAGGGCCCCAAGACCTGGGCCGATTTCTGGAATGTCGAGAAATTCCCTGGACGCCGCGCGCTTTCCGGCAGCCAGGCGACGGAGACGCTGAGCGTCGCCGCACTCGCCAAGGGCATTCCGATCGACAAGGTCTATCCGGTCGACATAGACGGCGCGCTGCAATCTGTCGACAAGGTCAAGGGCCATATCGATGCCTGGTGGACCTCCGGCGCGCAGGCCATGCAGCTCGTCAAGGACGGCGAGGTCGACATGGCGAGCATCTGGAACGGCCGCGCCGGCACCTTGAAGAAGGAAGGCGCGCCGGTCAGCTTCTCCTTCGATCAGGGCGTGCTCACCGCCGACTGTATGGTCATCCCGAAGGGCTCGAAGAACAAGGACGTCGCCATGAAGGCGCTGGCCAAATTCGTCAGCCCCGACCTCCAGGCCAACCTGCCGCTCTATGTCGACAATGGCCCGGCCAACGAGAAGGCTTTCGAGACCGGCAAGATCCCGCCGGAGCGGATCAAGGACATCAATTCCGCGCCGGAGAACGTCAAGAAGCAGGTGCTGCAGGATCCGGCCTTCTGGCGCGACACCCTCGTCGAGGCGACCGAGAAGTTCAACAACCTGATCCAGCAGTAACGCTAAGCAATTCCAGGAAAAGTGCGCAGCGGTTTTCCGTCCGAAATTGCGTAACAAGAAACTGTCGGAGCGGCTTCTGATACGCCGCTCCGCATCGTTTCGCGAAAAATGACCCGGAGTTGAAGGAGATGCTCTTTGTCTCTCGCGCAGTCCGCGCTTCCCATAGGCATCAGCGGTATCGAGAAGCGCTTCGGTGCTGTCTCCATCCTCAGCGACCTCAGCCTCGACGTGGCGGCGGGCGAATTCCTGACGCTGCTCGGGCCGTCCGGCTCGGGAAAGACGACGCTCTTGATGATCCTGGCCGGCTTCGTGCGGGCCAATGCCGGCTCCATCAAGGTCGGCGGCGAGGAGATCATCACCATGCCGCCGCACAAGCGCAATATCGGCATGGTGTTCCAGAACTATGCGTTGTTTCCGCATATGAACGTCTTCCACAACATCGCCTTTCCGCTGAAGCAGCGCCGCGTGTCGACGGCCGAAACGGCCGAGCGTGTCGAGAGGGCGCTGGACCTTGTGCAACTGAAAGGCCTCGGCGAGCGCCGTGTCGACCAGCTCTCCGGCGGCCAGCGCCAGCGTGTGGCCTTGGCCCGCGCCATTGTCTTCGAGCCACGCATCGTCTTGATGGACGAGCCGCTGTCCGCGCTCGACAAGAGCCTGCGCGAGCATATGCAGATCGAGCTGCGCAACCTGCATCGTCGGCTCGGCATGACGACGGTCTACGTCACGCACGACCAGCGTGAGGCGATCACCATGTCGGACCGCGTCGCTGTCATGAATGCCGGACGCATCGAGCAGATCGATCAGCCCGAGATCCTCTACGCCAGGCCGAAAACGAAGTTCGTTGCCGGCTTCATCGGCGAATCCAGCTTCATTCCGGTTGAATGCCGCAATGGCGGCGTCTGGCATGAAGGCAACAAGCTGCGCATGAAGGATCCAATGCCGTCCTCGGGCCGGCACCTGATGGTGGTGCGGCCGGAGAAGCTGCGCCTGATCGCTGGCGAACAGACTGGCGACATCAATGCACTGCCGGCAACGGTCGGCGACGTCATCTATCAGGGCGACAGCTTCGTCTGCTATGCGACGCTCAAGGACGGCCGGCAGGTGATTTTGCGCGACTATTGCCGTTCCGAGGTGTTGGCGAGACTGCCGGCGCCAGGCGAACCGATAATGCTCGGCATTGACGCGCAGGATGTGGTGCTGGTGGCGGACCAATGAGTACCGCGTCCGTAAGCCTCGACCACGCCGGGCGGCCCAATGGGGCGCTCAATACCGATGCCTTGCGCGCCGACGCGCGGAGGGAAGCGCGTGGCCTGCTCGCGCTTTTGTCGCCCGGGCTGCTTCTGGTCTTCGCCGTGATCATCATACCGATCGGCTGGCTGTTCTGGCTTTCGCTGTTCGACGAAAGCGGACAGCTCAGCGCCGCCAATTATGCGCGCTTCTTCGAGCAGGCCTCCTACATCAAGACCTTCGTCACCACCTTCAAGGTGGCCTTCGTCGTCTCCGGCGCCTGCGTGCTCTTCGGATATCCGCTGGCCTATATGCTGTCGCAACTGCCGCGCCGCGCCGCCGGGGTCTGCCTGATCTTCGTCATCCTGCCGTTCTGGACCTCGGTGCTGGTGCGCACCTATGCCTGGCTCGTCATCCTGCAGCGCAAGGGGCTGGTCAACACATGGCTGATGGATCTCGGCGTCATTGGCCAGCCGCTGCCACTCGCCAACAATTTCGCCGGCGTCGTCATCGGCATGACCCACATCATGCTGCCCTTCCTGGTGCTGCCGCTCTACGCCTCGATGAAGACCATCGACGTCGACTGCTTGCGCGCCGGCATGAATCTCGGCGCCAGCCCGGCCGCCACCTTCTGGCAGGTCTTCTTCCCGCTGTCGCTGCCCGGCCTGGCCTCGGGCGTGGTCATCGTCTTCGTGCTGTGCCTCGGCTTCTTCGTCACCCCGGCGCTGATGGGCGGCGGCAAGGTCATCATGTGGGCGATGCGCATGGAGCAGACCACCAGCCTCTATTCCAATTGGGGCGCGGGCGCCGCCCTCGGCGTCGTGCTGCTCGCCGTCACGCTGGCGCTGCTTGGCCTCTTCCATTGGCTGCTCGGCGCCCGCGCCACCGGGGTCTGGAGCCAGCGATGAGCATGGAAAATGCCCTGCCCATCTCGCATCGGCAACGCCTTTGGCTCTACGCGCTCGGCGGCCTTGTCATGCTGTTCCTGATCGCCCCGTCGGTGATCATCGTCATCATGTCCTTCTCCGGCTCGTCGCTCTTAGAGTTCCCGCCGCAGGAATGGTCGCTGCGCTGGTATGAAAGCTATTTCGGCTCGGTCGAATGGCGCGACGCCACCATCGTATCGGTCAAGGTTGCGGTGATGACGGCGATCGTCGCAACGCTGCTGGGCACCGCCGCAGCCTACGCCATCAACGCCCGCACGCTGCGGCTGACCGGCGCGATCAACGCGCTGCTCACGGCCTCGCTGATCATCCCGGTCATCCTGATCGGCATTGGCACCTTTTTCCTCTATGCCCGCATCGGCCTCAACAACACACTGACCGGTCTTGTCATCGCGCACACAGTGCAGGCGCTGCCGCTGGTCGTGCTGACCGTGCTTTCGGGGTTGCGCTCCTACGACATGAACCAGGAGATGGTGGCGCGCAGCCTCGGGGCCGGCCGCTTCTCGGCCTTCTTCCAGGTGACGATGCCGCAGATACGCTTCTCGATCGTCTCCGGCGCGCTGTTTGCCTTCATCACCTCCTTCGACGAGGTGGTGGTCTCGCTGTTCATCTCCGGCGGCGAGACCACAACCCTGACGCGGCGCATGTTCAATGCGTTGCGCGATCAGATTGATCCGACGATTGCCGCCATTTCGACTTGCCTGATCGTGCTATCGATCATCTTGTTGTCCGCCGCCCAGCTTTTCGGCCGCGGACGTTGATACAAGGATACCCAGACCCGCATGCGTGATTTCCAGTTTCCCGGCCGCTCGCCGGTCCGCGCCATCGAGGCGATGGCCGCGACCTCGCATCCGCTCGCTACGCTTGCGGCCATCAACATGCTGCGCTCCGGCGGCAACGCGATGGACGCTGCGGTCTGCGCGGCCGCGGTGCAGGCCGTGGTCGAGCCGCAGTCGACCGGCATCGGCGGCGACTGCTTTGTCCTCTACTGTCCGAAGGGTGACGCCAACGTGCTTGCCTTCAACGGCTCGGGCCGTGCGCCAAAGGCCGCGACGGTCGACTGGTATCTGGATAAGGGGTTCAGCGAGCTTCCGAAGCAGGGTCCGCACGCGGTCACCATCCCAGGCGCCGTCGACGCCTGGTGCCGGCTGCTGGAGGATCATGGCCGCAAGGGTTTGGCCGACGCGCTCGCTCCGGCCATCCGTTATGCGGAAGAAGGCTATGTCGTGCACGACCGCGTCGCCTTCGATTGGGAGGATCCCGAGACCGACCTGACGGCTGACGAGGTGGCCACGCGCATGTTCCTGCCAGGCGGCAAGCCGCCGAAGGCCGGCGATGTTCATCGCCAGCCGGAGTTGGCCGAGACCTTACGCATCATCGCTAGGAAAGGTCGCGCCGGATTCTATGAAGGCGAGGTCGCGGACGATCTGGTCGGGCGGCTTCGCGCGCTCGGCGGCCTGCATACGCTCGACGATTTCGCCGCCACCAAGGGCGATTACCGGACCCCGGTCAGCACCTCCTATCGCGGCTACGACATCCACCAGATGCCGCCCAACAACCAGGGCCTGACCGCGCTTCTGATGCTGAACCTGCTCTCGGGCTTCGAGCTGGGCAAGCTCGATCCGGACGGCGCCGCGCGCCTGCACCTCGAGATCGAGGCCGGTCGGCTCGCCTATCAGGATCGCGATATGTTTTTCGCCGACCAGGATCATGTCGATGTTCCGGTCAAGGCGCTGCTTTCCGGCGCCTATGCCGACAGCCTGCGCGCCGCGATCGATCCCGAGCGCGCCATGACCGATCTGCCGCGTCTCGATCTTCCCGGCAGCGACACGGTCTATATCAGCGTCGTCGACGGCGACCGCAACACGGTGAGCTTCATCAACTCGACCTATTATTCGTTCGGCAGCGGCGTTGTCGGCCCGAAGACTGGGGTGGTGCTGCAGAACCGTGGCTCGAGCTTCCGCCTCGATCCGAAGCACCCGAATGTGATAGCGCCCGGCAAGCGGCCGATGCACACGATCATGCCGGGCATGATGACGAAGGATGGCCGCGCCCTCATGCCTTTCGGCGTCATGGGTGGCGGCTATCAGCCCTTCGGCCATGTGCATCTTTTGACCAACATGATCGACTTCGGCATGGACCCGCAGCAGGCGATCGATGCGGCGCGCGTTTTCTACAACCACGACGTCGTCGAGGCCGAGCGAAGCGTGCATCCCGAGGCCATCGAAGGCCTGCGCCGGCGTGGACATCGCATTGTGGAGCCCGACCATCCGCTGGGCGGTGGGCAGGCGGTGCTGATCGATTGGGAAAAGGGCACGCTGACCGGCGCATCCGATCCGCGCAAGGACGGCCTGGCGCTCGGATATTGAGCAGGCCTTTGCTGGACATAAGCCGATCGTTCGAAACATAGTCTGGAACCATGACAAACAGCGAAAACGCCACGGATCTCGCCCATCGTCTTGCCCCCGGCGCCGACGACGCGCCGGCCATCGCCGCGCCCGAACGGACGGCACTCTCGCATGGCGGGCTGCGCCGCCTAATCCGCGATACCGTGGCGCGCTTGAACGCGCTCGGCATCGGCCGCGGCGACCGCGTCGCCATCGTGCTGCCGAACGGCCCGGAAATGGCCACATCCTTCATCGCGGTGGCGGCGGCTGCGTCCACCGCCCCGCTCAACCCGGCCTACCGGGCCGACGAGCTCGATTTTTATCTCAGCGATATCGGCGTCAAGGCGATCCTCGTCGGCAAGGACGAGCAGAGCCCTTCGGTAGAAGTCGCCGAGCGCCTCGGCATCCCGGTGCTGCGGCTGGTCGTGCCGGAGGGCGCGCCGTCTGGAACCTTCACGATCGAGGGTGAGCCGGTTGGATCGCCGGTCTCGTCTGGCTTCGCCGCGGAAAGCGATGTTGCGCTGCTGCTCCACACCTCCGGCACGACGTCGCGTCCGAAACTGGTGCCGCTCAGCCACGCCAACCTTGCGGCGTCGGCGGCACATATCGGCGCGACGCTCGGCCTGACACCGGCCGACCGCTGCCTCAACATCATGCCGCTGTTCCACATCCATGGGCTGATCGCGGCGGTGCTCTCCTCGCTCGCCGCGGGCGGCAGCGTCTTCTGCACACCGGGCTTCAACGCGCTGCGCTTCTTCCAGTGGCTCTCCGAAGCGAAGCCCAGCTGGTACACGGCCGTGCCCACCATGCATCAGGCGATCTTGCCGCGCGCCGCCCGCAATCCCGAGCAGCTCGCCGAGGCGAAGCTGCGCTTCATCCGCTCGTCGTCGGCTTCGCTGCCGGCGCAGGTGATGGCCGAGCTGGAATCCACCTTCGGCTGCCCGGTGATCGAGGCCTACGGCATGACGGAGGCCGCGCATCAGATGGCGTCCAACCGTTTGCCGCCCGGACTGCGCAAGCCCGGCAGCGTCGGTGCGTCGGCCGGACCGGAAGTCGCCGTCATGGCGCCGGACGGTCGATTGCTCAAACCCGGCGAGGTCGGCGAGATCGTCATTCGCGGACCGAACGTCACGGCAGGCTACGAGAAGAACCCGGATGCCAATGCCAGCGCCTTCGCCCATGGCTGGTTCCACACCGGCGACCAGGGCGTGCTCGACGAGGACAGCTATCTGCGCGTCACCGGCCGGCTGAAGGAGATCATCAACCGCGGCGGTGAGAAGATCTCGCCGCTCGAGGTCGACGGCGTCTTGATGGATCACCCGGCCGTGGCGCAGGTCGTCACCTTCGCCATGCCGCATGACAAGCTCGGCGAAGAGGTGGCGGCGGCCGTCGTGCTGCGCGAAGGCAAGAGCGCCAGCGAGGCCGATATCCGTGGCTTTGCATCGACCCGGCTCGCCGACTTCAAGGTGCCGCGCAAGGTGGTGATCCTCGACGAGATCCCGAAAGGCGCGACGGGCAAGCTGCAGCGCATCGGGCTGGCGGCCAAGCTCGGACTCGGCTGATGCGCGTTACAGTCTTTGGCGCCGGCGCCATTGGCGGCTATCTCGCCGCCAAGCTCGCGATCGCCGGCTCGGTCGATCTGTCGATCGTGGCGCGCGGCGCGCATCTGGAAGCGATCAAGGCCGGCGGCCTGCGCCTGATCGAGGACGGCAAGGAAACCGTGGCGCAGGTGAGGGCGGCGGCACGCGCCGAGGAACTCGGCGTGCAGGACTATGTCGTGCTGGCGCTGAAGGCGCATTCGCTGGCCCCGGCGCTGGACGAGATTGCGCCGCTCTTGGGCGAGGGGACAGTCGTCGTCACCATGCAGAACGGCGTGCCGTGGTGGTACTTCTACAAGGCGGGCGGCGCGCTCGAAGGCACACGGCTCGACGCGGTCGATCCAGGTGGCGCGATCTGGCAGCGCATCGGACCGGAGCGCGTCATCGGCTCGGTCGTCTATCCAGCCGTCGAGGTCGATGCTCCAGGCCTGATCCGTCATGTCGAAGGAACGCGCTTCTCGCTGGGCGAGCCGTCGGGGAAGAAGAGCGAGCGAGCCGCCGCGCTTGCCCGCGAAATGGTCAAGGCCGGGCTGCAGGCGCCGGTGCGCGAGGACATCCGCTCGGAGATCTGGGTGAAGCTTTGGGGCAATCTCTCCTTCAATCCGATCTCGGCACTGACCGGCAGCACGCTTGCGGCCATCGTCGCCGACGAAGCCACACGCGCCGTCGCCCGCGCCATGATGCTGGAGGCGCAGGCGATCGGGGAGAAGCTCGGCGTGCGCTTCCTTATTCCCGTCGACCGGCGCATCAAGGGCGCCGGCGATGTCGGCGAGCACAAGACCTCCATGCTGCAGGACCTCGAGCGCGGCCGTCCGATGGAGATCGACGCGCTGGTCACCGCTGTGCAGGAGCTCGGCCGCCTGACCGGCCAGCCGACGCCGACCATCGACACCGTGCTGGCGCTGGTACGGCGGCTGGCGATCGAGCGCGGGTGTTATTAGAGGAACGCCGGTCCTGAAAATCCGCCGCTTCACTCCGATAGCTCTAATTGCCACAATGAACAAAAATAGAACAAAAGGGCCTGGCCTGAATTGACTCCGCGAGGAACACATTCCTATTTCGTGGTCCATGCCGGAGCCCAGCAGCCGAACCCGACGCGTCGTCCAGACGCTGAGCCGCGCCCATGACATTGGGCAGCTGATCCGCGTCCGCTGCATCAACTGCAACATCACGCGCCACTACCTCCCAGGAGACCTCCTCAAGCTCATGGGGGACATTCCGTTCTGGGATGTCGAGCGGCACATGCGGTGCGATCGCTGCAAGCGGCGGGAGTTCGATGTGGACATTCTTCTGCCTAGCGCGGTGCAACGCGTGAAAATACGCGTGAGGCGGCTTGTGGGAGTCCGTACGGTGCGGCGGGTGATGTGGAGCGATGAATAGCAGCATAGGGCGGCTTGTTGTAAAGCAGGCCACAAGGGCAAGGATAGCGGCTCCCGGATACCTCGGTTATCGGCTAAGAATACTGCCGAAAGGACGCATCGATGCTCCGCATTCTCGTTGACACTTGCGTGTGGCTAGACCTCGCGAAGGACTATCGAAACCAGCCGGTTGTCGCTGCCCTGGAGGACCTCCTCAACCATCCTGACTTTGGGCTAATCGTGCCGCAGACAGTCCTAGACGAGTTCGCTCGGAACAAGGAGAGGGTTGCCGCCGATGCGAAACGAAGTCTTCAATCCCACTTCAGCCTCGTCAGGGACGCCGTGCGACGTTTCGGAAACGAGAAGGACATCGATCCGACCATCAAAGCCCTGAACGAGGTGGATCACGCGGCGGTCTACAAAGGCGAGGCTGTGAACGAATCCTTTGAGCGTATCGAGCGGATGCTCCAGGCAGCAGAGCCGATCGCGGCAACGGAGTCGGTCAAGGCCCGAGCGGCTGATCGCGCCCTCCGTGGGTCGGCTCCCTGCCACCGCCCTAAGAACAGCATCGGAGATTCCATCATCATCGAGACCTATGCTGAGCAGATGGCTCCGGTCGCTTCTTGGGACGATGAGTTTGCCTTCGTCACGCACAACAAGGCCGATTTTAGTGAGGAAGCGGGCGACCACCGCCAACCACATGCCGATTTGCTGCCGCTGTTCGACGGCGGTCGCTCGACATTCTGGATTTCGCCGGCGGACATGCTTAACGACCTAGACCAGGACTTGCTGGCGAACTACGACCTTCAGCTATATGGGGCCACCCAGGTCCGAGGGTTCTCTGAAATTCGCGAGGCCGAACATCTGCTTTACAAGCAGGTCTGGTACAACAGGCACCAGAACCTGCGCATCAGTATTGAGCGAGGAAAGACGAAAATCGTTTCTGGTGCAGAGTGGTCGGCTGCGGAACCACGCCGCCGCCAGACGCTAATTACCCAAGGCACTTGGAAGCTTGCCCGCGAGGCCGCGAACCGGACCGAGCAAGAGGTCGGAATTCAGAATCTCGGTCCCTGGGACGACTTCGAATGGGGCATGATCAACGGGAAGCTCTCAGCGCTGCGCTGGGTTCTAGGCGACGATTGGGATATGCTAGACACGTGAGGCTTGGGATTTTCAGAGGTGCGCTCGGGCACATCCCACCATCTAGAACAATGAACCCTGAGCGGGAGCCTGCTGCGGAAACTTGATCTGTGTGGCCGGCTTCTCGACTGTCACCAGGCATCGTCCGGGGCTGTCCGCTGCATGTGCCGCGCTTCAGACCACGGGGCGGTGAGCCAGGTCTCCACCTCCTCCTGTGTGGTCAGGATCACCGGCATAGCCTTCTCGTGGATAGGCTTGATGAGGCGGTTGGGCTCGGTAGTCAGAAAGCCATAGACCTCGTGATCTGCCGGAGCGTCTTTCGCCTTTCGCATCCCGTGCCAACGTGTCCAGAGCCCGGCGAAAAAGAATAACGGGCGGTCCTCGTTCAACGCAAACCAGTAGTTCTTTTTGATGCCTGTCTCAGGGTCTTTCACATCGACTGGGCTCGGTTCCGCGAAGCTCGTCACGGGCACCACGCAACGATGCTCGACCCCGAGATACGGTTGCCAATGAAAGTAGTTGGTCTTGCGAATGTTAGTGGTCCCGTAGTCTGCCTTTCCTTTCACTCGCTCGGGCGGTGACGGCATCCCCCAGAGCAGCTTGGCAAGCTCCCGCTGGCCATCAGGGGCGTTGCGGACCACAGCGCCCGGCATATTGGGGTACACATCCAGCGAGGGCTCAAGGTTGCCCATGATGTCCCGCATGGCGCGGGTCCACTCGCGGATCGCGTCCTGGCTGGTGGTGATGTTGTAGAGGTTGCACATGCCCTAAGATGCCCCAGCGATCGTTCGCAATCCAGAAACAAAAATGGCCAACGGACCTGTCGGTCGAACATGCCTGCAACTCGACCCCTCTAAGGGTCTTCTGTTGGGGCTATCACGTGGCCGGCCAACCGGCCGAGCACCATGGTCCAATGGTTGCAAGGCGTTGGCGGGAACTGGATCGTTGGCCTTTGATGGCGCGGCGCCACCATCCTGACACGATTTGTCACCTGTGGAGGCGGCCGTCAGTGGCAGGCGAAAGATCGATACCTACCTGATGTCTTGTCCAAACCGGGAGGGAATCATGACCACTGCGGAAATTGCCAAGGATTTCACCGAGCTCCTCAAGCGGGGCGACAGCCACGGCGCTGCCGCGAAGTACAATGCCGACGACATCGTCAGCTACGAGGCGATGGAAGGGCCGATGGCCGTCTGCAACGGCAAGCAGGCCGTCAAGGAAAAGAGCGCCTGGTGGGAAGCCAACCACGAGGTTCACGGCGGCTCGATCGAGGGGCCTTATGTCAATGGCGACCAGTTCGCCTTGCGCTTCAGCTTCGACGTGACGCCCAAATCGACCGGCGAGCGCGTCAAGATGGACGAGGTCGGCCTTTACACGGTCAAGAACGGCAAGATCAGCGAAGAGCGTTTCTATTATTGAGGCTTGCCGGCATTCGGCTGCGCACGCCTTTCACAGCATGATTTAAAAGATCAGGCATGACGGCCTCGGATGATGTCCAGGCCGCCATGTCTGCTTCTCAAATCGTCTTCACGTAATCCGCAAGCTGGTCGGCCACCGTGCCCCAGCCGTCGAAGAAACCCATCTTCTCGTGGCTGTTGCGCGTCGCCTCGTCGCGGTGGATGGCGGTGGCGGTGTAGCGCGTTCCCTTGCCCTCGGGCGTCAGCGCGATGACCGCGGTGATGAAGGGTTCGCCGGACGGCCGGTAGCCCGGCAGCAGCGCGTCGGTCCACACCAGTCGTTCGTTCGGCACGATCTCGAGATAACAGCAATGGCGGTCGCTCACCTCCTTGCCATCGGGCGACTGCATGCGCGTGCGGAACAGGCCGCCGGGCCTGAGGTCGATCTCGCAGTCGGTGATGATCCATGGCTTCGGCGTGAACCACTGCTTCACATGCTCCGGCCTCGTCCAGGCGCGCCACAAGAGTTCGCGCGGCGCGTCGAGAAAGCGCTCCAGCGTCAGATCCAGTTTGGGGTTCGGCTTGAACGGATAGCTCACTTTTCACTCTCCTTGAGGTTCATCACATAGGCGTCGAACTGGTCGAGGCGGCGCTCCCACAGCGCGCGCTGTTCGGCGAGCCAGTTTTCGGCAAGCCTCAGCGGCTCGGGCGAAAGGCTGTAAGTCCTGACGCGTCCGGCCTTTTGCGACTGCACCAGCCCGCAACCTTCCAGCACCTTCAGGTGCTCGACGAAGGAGGGCAGCGCCATGCCGAAGGGCTCGGCCAGCTCGCTGACCGAGGCAGGGCTCCTGTTCAGCCGCTCCACCACGCGCCGGCGTGTCGGATCGGCCAGCGCGCGAAAGATGCCGTCAATGGGCGGCGGGTTCTGGCTTGTTGTCTGCAGGCTCATAGCTGTTCCTTCCGCGACCGTCCGGCGGGCGGGCAATCTTTACGAGAAAATACTTAGGAAAAAACCTTAATATTGGCAAGAGCCAAAATCGCACCGGAGCAAAGGCGCTGGCAAAGCTTGTGGGGCCGGCCTAGGCTTCCGCCGGATTCGAAAGCCCATCTGACAGAGGCCCGCCTTGACCATCACCATGTACGGCATCACCACCTGCGACACGATCAAGAAGGCGCGCGTCTGGCTGGAAAGCCATGACGTACCATATCGCTTTCATGACTACCGGGCAGAGGGGATCGAGGCCGACAGGCTCAGCGGTTGGGTCGGCCGGGTCGGCTGGGAAAAGCTGCTCAACAAAGGCAGCACCACGTTTCGCGAGCTGCCGGAAGCGGACAAGGCCGGGCTGGACGAGAAGAAGGCGAAGCAGCTGATGCTCGCCAGGCCGACGATGATCAAGCGGCCGGTGCTGGAGGTGGGGGATCGGGTGTTTGTGGGATTCAAGCCGGAGGTTTATGAAGAGGCGGTGAAATAGTGCGCGACCGCGAAGCTGCCAATCTCCCCTTGTGGGCTACGGCATGCATGGCAGCTTGGCGTATGCATCGTCTAATGTAGCGCTGGTCGACCCCCACTCCGTCTCGGCTTCGCCGAGTGTCCAGCCGATAGATGGGTAACACTTTGAACCGGATACATGGGTTACAGTTTTCCCCCTAAGTTGTTGTCCGCCGCGGTGCCGTCTGGTCGGGGTTGGACGGCACTGCGGCGGACCAGTTTCTTGTGTCGACCGTCGATGAAGCCGAGCGGATGGGCATAGAAGTGGAGCGCCCATTCACCCTCCTCGGTCTCGGTCGCGGCAACCGCTTCCCCGGCCAGGGTCTTCGAGACGTAGATGAAGTCGCCGTTCCACTTGATCTCGCCGTTTTGGCGCACGCTGCGCACCGCCGCCTCGGTGGGGTAGTCCGGTTCGGGTATCGTCTTGGGCATGGGTCGGGTTGATGGACGGTAGTGCTGTGCCGGCGTGTCCATGCGCAGCGCCTCATGCGGGCGCAGCTCGTTGTATTCGCGTCGGAAAGCCTCGAACGCCTTGGCCTGCGCTGCCCGGTCGGCCGCCGGCTCCTTGGCCAGTGGCAGCATGGTCAGGTGGAAGCGCTCATGGCATCCATTCTGCTGCGGCTTGCCCGGCTTGATGCGCTCCAAGACTATGCCGAGCTTGATGAAGCGCACCGCCAGCGGCGTCAGCCCGCTGAGACCGGCCGACGCGAACGGCGCGCCATTGTCGCTTCTGAACCGATCCGGCAGGCCGTTTTCCTCAAAGGCTCGCTCAAACACCGGCCAGGCTTCATCTTCCGACGTCGAGCCGGTCGCCGCCAGCGCCAACAGATAGCGGCACGCCCCATCCATCACCGTCAGCGGCTCGCAGCGCCAGCCGTCTGCGGTCCGGAACCAGCCCTTGTGATCTCCCGTCCAAAGCGCGTTCGGTCCCTCGGGCTCCGGCCATGGGCCGTTGCCCGCCGCCCTCCAGCGGGCGCGGCGCCGCCCGACAAGACCATGCCGCTTCAGGATCTCGCCAGCCGTCGAAACCGCCGGCCAGCCGCATGTTGGCTCGGCCCGCTTCAGCCGCGCTATGATCTTCTTCGGCCCCCACAGCGGATGCGCCTCCTTCTCCGCCAAGATACGCTCCACCAGCTCCGCTGCCGTTGCCCGGCCGTGCTCGAGCGGCGCCCGCGGCCGGTCGTGAAGGCCTTCCGGGCCGAACTCCCGGTAGCGTCCAAGCCATTTGTAGCCGGTCTTGCGCGAGATCTCGAAGGCCGCACACAACTGCGTCATCGCATCCTCGCCAGAAAGGCACTCCACAACAAAACGTAGCCGCTCATCCATGATGCCAGTCTCTCGCCAAACCATCGCCGGTCCTCCCGGCTGGCAAGAAAACTGTCACCCATCTAATCGGTCCATTCTGTTACCTATCTATCCGGTTCGGACACGAGCCACCTCTCCCCCGATCGATGGGGGAGAGGAAAGGCGCCAAGCTTTTTGCCGTCAACGCTCGTCCGCAAGGCTCCCTTCCTTTCCCTCCGGAGGGGGGAAAGGTGGCGCTGCGAAGCAGCGACGGATTGGGGGAACCACGTGGCAATCAAGCCTCGGCCTGATCCGTTACGCCTGTCACACAAGACGTGTGCATAGTCTAGCCATTTCATGGGGAGATGTCAGGCAGGACAGAGAGGGGGCGAAGGAACGCTACGTCTCGATAATTATGCGTGGGCTTCCAAATACCCCGCCAGCGCCACCGCATTGTTGTGCGCCTCGTCATGCGCGCCGTAGAGCAGCGTCACCTTGCCCTCGCGCACTAGGCCGCGCAACTGTGCCACCGCCTCGCTATTTGCATCAAGCTCGGCCCGATATCGCTTCTGGAACTCGGCCCAGCGCTCGGGCTCGTGCCCGAACCATTTGCGCAGCTCGTCGCTCGGCGCGATCTCCTTCAGCCACAGCGTCAGTTCGGCGTCCTTCTTGCTGATGCCGCGCGGCCAGAGCCGGTCGACCAGCACCCGCTGGCCGTCGGCTTTCGCCGGCGGTTCATAGACAGGCTTCACCGCAATGTCGAAGGCCATCCTATCTCTCGTTGGCGAGAGAGCTGTTACGCCCACTCGCCCTTGCGCATCACCGGCACGCGGCCGCCATCCTTGCTCACGCCGTCAATGTCGATCTTGTCGGAGCCGATCATCCAGTCGATGTGGATGAAGCTCTTGTTGCCGCCGCGCTCCGCGATCTCGTCCTGGCTCAGCGACGCGCCGTTGACGAAGCATTTCGAATAGCACTGCCCGAGCGCGATGTGGCAGGCGGCGTTCTCGTCGAACAGCGTGTTGAAGAACAACAGCCCGCTCTTCGCGATCGGCGAGGAATGCGGCACCAGCGCCACCTCGCCGAGACGCCGCGCGCCTATATCGGTGTCCAGCACCTTCTGCAGCACGTCCTCGCCCTTCGAGGCCTTGGCCTCGACGATCCGCCCACCCTCGAAGCGCACCGAGATCTCGTCGATCAGCGTACCCTGATAGGAGAGCGGCTTGGTCGAGGAGACATGGCCCTCGACACGCCTCGCATGCGGCGTAGTGAACACCTCCTCGGTCGGGATGTTCGGATTGCAGGTGATGCCGTTCTTCGCCGTCGAAGCGCCGCCCATCCATTCATGGCCGTCCGCCAGCCCGACGGTCAAGTCGGTGCCCGGTCCGGTGAAATGCAGCGCGTGGAAACTGTGCTCGTTGAGCCATTTCGTGCGCTCGGCCAAGGCGGCGTTATGCGCCTTCCAGTTGCCGATCGGGTCCTCGACGTCGACCCGCGAGGCCGAGAAGATCGCGTCGGCGAGCTTGACGACCGCGACGTCGTCGGGTTCACCCGGAAACACCTGTTTAGCCCAGGCAAGGTCGGGATAGGCGACAATGTTCCAGTTGATGTCGAAGCCGGTGATCTTCTCCAGCGCCGGCTGGTAGGCCATCGAGTTCGCTTTGTTGGCGCGCGCCACCTTGGCCGGATCCTGCGACGAGAGCAGCGACGGATCCTCGCCGCGCACGGCGAGCCGCGCCGCATTGTTGGAGAACGCCTTCGCCATGCCTTCATAGAGCCAGCCGGCGGCGCGATCGAAGCCGGCGTCCGCCCCATAGCGAAAACGCGCCAGCGTGATCTCGTCGTCGTTGAAGATGGGCGTCACCAGCCCGGCGCCGGCCTTATAGGCGTGCTCGACGATGCGGCGGGTCAGCGGCAGTGCCGCGATCGAGGAGGTCAGCACCAGGTCCTGACCGGGCTGCAGCTGCAGCCCGACCTTGACGGCGACTTCCGCCAGCCGGTCGAGCTTCACCGGGTCGATGCTTGCCGAAACGCCGCGCGAATGTGTGGTCATGATCCTGCCTGCTATTTGTTGGGGTTCTCATCCTTACATAGACCGCTGCGATTGACCTTTCCACAGCGATCGACTGGGCCTGCTCTCAAGCAGGACGAACCGCGGCATTGAAAAGTGCGGAGCGGTTAGGCGGCGCTGTCCAGCGCCCGGAACTGCGCCATGGTCGCCTCGATCTCCTCGCGGATCCAGGCCTTGAAGTCGCGCACCTTGCGGCTTTCGCTCTTGGTGGCCGAGGTCACCAGCCAGTAACCCAGCCCGCTTTCGGCTCGCACACCGAAGGGCGCGACCAGCCGGCCGTCGGCCAGCGCGTCGGCGGTGAGCAACTGCCAGGCGAGCATGACGCCATGGCCGGCGATCGCCGATTCCAGGCAAAGCATCGGATCGGTGAAGCGCGCCCCTTTCTGGAAGGTGACCGGCTCGACGCCGGCCGCCTCGAACCAGCCGTCCCAGCTGAACATCGCCCGCTCGTCGGTGATGGCGCAGGTCTGCGCCAGATCGCCGATCGACTTCAGCCTGGCAGCGATCGAGGGCGCGCAGACCGGAAACACTTCCTGGGCAAGCAGGAGCTCGGCGCGCCCGCCCGGCCATTTGCCATCGCCAAGCCGGATGGCGATATCGATGTCGGACCGGTCGAGATCGGCGACCTTGGCCGAGGCGTCGATGCGCAAAAGCACATTCGGATGGCGCGCGAAATGCCGCGACAACCGGGGCAACAGCCATTTCGAGGCGAAAGCCGGCGCCACCGAGACGACCAGCGTGCATTCGTTGGCCTCGTCGGCCAGCGCCACGGCTTGCGCAAGCTCGCGGAAGCCGGCGCAGAGCCGCGTCGTGAAGACGACGCCGAATTCCGTCGGCACGAGCCCGCCCGGCGTGCGTTCGAACAGCGCCTGTCCCAACTGTTTTTCCGTGCGCTTGACCTGCTGGCTGACGGCGCTGACCGAGACATTCAACTCCGCGGCCGCGCCCGCCAGCGATCCCAGGCGGGCGACGGTTTCCACGGCGCGCAGGCCGTTGAGATGGACGCGGTTCAGCATAGCCATCCAGTTTTTCTAAAGTGAACGGACCGAAGTCTCAATTGAAACCCGACAGGAAACGGCAGAATTTACCTGGAACAGCCTTGAGCCATGAGGTGGCCCCATGAAGATTTTATCTTTTCTGAAAGGGCTTTGCGGCACCGAGGCGAGGCCGCCCGAGGACGGTGAGATCGCGCGCTGGATCATCGATCCGCTGTCGCATCCGGTGCTCGACACCATGTCGGAGCGCGAGCTCGGCGACATGCCCTTCCGGCTGACGGCCCGCCGCACAGCTTACGAGACCGGCTGCCGTTGAAGTCACGTTGCCGCAGCGGCGGAAACCAAAAGACAAACTAATGTGACCATTGTGCATAGCGTTGCCGGCGTCAGCGCTGCCCCTCATTGCCCTGCCGGGCATTTCTCCCCGTATAGAGACGGGGAGAAAGACGCTGTCATCGCCGCTTTCGCTAATTTTCAACGCTGTAGGATAATCGCCAGCGTTGCGGCCGGTTTCCTTCTCCCCGTCACTATACGGGGAGAAGGTGCCCGAAGGGCGGATGAGGGGCAGCGCTGACGCAGAAAGTTTCGCGCCAGTCCGATGCGATCGGTCCTTTCTACGATCGTGACACTGGCCCAACGCAAGCGCATTGTTTCACCTGCACATGCAATTATTGTGCACTGCAATGAACGCCTCGCCATCTCCCTTGCGGCTTGCTCTCGCCGGCATGGTCGCGCTTGCCGTCGCCATGGGCATCGGCCGCTTCGTCTACACGCCGATCCTGCCGGGCATGATGGAGGAGCTGCATTTGACGCCGGCCGATGCCGGTTGGATCGCTTCCGCCAATTATGTCGGCTACCTCCTCGGCGCGCTTGCCGCGGGCGGTGGCTGGGCGCATGGCCGCGAGCGCATGCTGATGTTCGCCGGCCTCGCCGCCAGCGCCGTGCTCGCGGCCCTCATGGGGTTCAACGAGACGATGGCCGCCTTTCTCGTCATCCGCTTCCTCGCCGGCCTCGCCAGTGCCTTCGTCATGGTGTTCATGGCCTCGATCGTCTTCAGCCATCTGGCAGAGGCCGGCCGCGGCGATTTGCAGGCGCTGCATTTCGGCGGCGTGGGCCTCGGCATTGCCGCGTCCTCGGCGCTGCTGGCGGTCCTCGTCTCCGAACATGCGGATTGGGCCGCCGGCTGGCTCTGGTCGGGGGCGCTTTCGACCGTCGGCCTGCTCGTCGTCGCGCTGCTCGCCGGCTCGACCACGCCGGCCAATGTCACCGACGGGCGCGAGCCGGCGCTGCCGAAGGACGGGTCCCTGGTGAAGTTGATCGTCGCCTACGGACTGTTCGGCTTCGGCTATGTGGTGACCGCCACTTTCCTGGTCGCCATCGTCCGCCAGGGCGGCGGCGGGCGCGTCTTCGAGGCGACTGTCTGGATGGTCGCCGGCCTCGCTGGCTTTCCCTCGACTTGGGCGTGGCAGAAGCTCGCCGGCCGGATAGGGCTCTATGCCACTTATGCCGCGAGTTGCCTGGTCGAGGTGGTCGGCGTCACCGCCAGCGTCGTCGTCAAGGGCGCCGCCGGACCGCTGATCGCCGGCGTCCTGCTCGGCGGCACCTTCATCGCCATCACGGCGCTGGGCCTACAGATGGGCAGGCAGCTCGCGCCGCGGGCGCCGCGCCGCATCTTCGCGGTGATGACGGCGGCCTTCGGCCTTGGCCAGATCGTCGGCCCGATCGCCGCCGGCCTGCTCGCCCAGGCTTCGGGCAATTACGTGCTTGCTTCGATCATGGCAGCGTCGGCGCTGCTCGCCTCCGGCGTCATTGCTTGGTCGGCTGCGCCAAAATCGCCATGATTTGCGGTTTGTTCGATGCCGGACGTCGGGCACGGGCATTTTCTTTCCCCCTAATGTGTGACTTTATGCCCGCCGAACTGCAACGCCGCTGATTTGCGGTCAGACCGAGGAAACCCGCCACAGTGTTCGTATCCTTCTTCCCGCAGCCGAAGCTTTTCTGCACCTCGGCCGCCGTCTGGAGCCTTGCCGCGATCCTGTTCTGGTTCTTCGGCGGCGAGCAGTTGGGCGCGATGTTCGGATTGCCTCCGGTAGCAGAGGGTGTCCCCAAGATCATCGGCGTCGAGCTCTTTTGGTCGAAGCCCTTTCTGTGGTTCTACATATATTTCGCCGCGGTCGTTTTCGTTTTCTACGGTTTTTGGGCTTGGTATCGACCCCATCCATGGTTGAATTGGTCAGTTCTTGGGACTTCGCTCATCCTCTTCGTGATCTATTACCAGGTGCAGGTCAACGTTGCTTTCAACGATTGGTACGGCCCTTTTTACGATCTTATTCAAAAGGCGTTGGGGACACCGTATTCTACGACGCCATGGGATTTTTACAGCCAGCTGCTGACCATCATGTGGATCGCGCTTCTGGCTGTTACTGTTGGCTCTCTCAATCGGTTCTTCGTAAGCCACTGGATCTTTCGTTGGCGCACCGCCATGAACGACTACTATATGGCCAACTGGGATAGGTTGAGACGTATCGAAGGTGCATCGCAGCGTGTCCAGGAAGACACGATGCGCTTCTCAACCACGATGGAGGATCTGGGTGTTAGCTTGGTTGGGTCGGTCATGACCCTGATCGCGTTTCTTCCCGTGCTGCTGCATCTTTCGCAGAACGTTACGGAATTGCCGATTGTCGGCACGGTGCCTTATTCACTCGTCGCTGTGGCTATCGTCTGGTCCATTTTCGGAACCACTTTCTTGGCGCTGGTTGGTATCAAGCTTCCGGGGCTTGAGTTCCGCACACAACGCGTCGAGGCGGCTTTCCGCAAAGAGCTTGTCTACGGCGAGGACGATATAGGTCGTGCGCAGCCGCCAACTGTCGCTGAACTTTTTCGGAACGTCAAAAATAACTATTTCAGAAAGTATTTCCATTATCTATATTTTAACGTGGCTAGAATTTTCTACCTGCAAATCGATAATATATTCCCATATATAGTTCTCGTGCCCACAATGGTTGCTGGCAAGATAAAGCTTGGGGCCCTAAATCAGATCCTAAACTCTTTTGATCAGGTGCGTTCGTCGTTCCAATATCTGGTCAACTCCTGGCCAACCATTGTCGAGTTGATTTCCATATATAAACGCCTTCGTGCTTTCGAGGCGACGATCCATGGCGAGCCGCTACCAGACATCGATCGCCGTTTCATCGAACGCCAAGCACACGAGCCGGATCCGGCCTAGGTCGGATTGCAAGGTGGGCGGCTCAGCCGCCCACCGCCGCCTGCGCCTGCCCGGGCCGCTGGCGCGCGAGATAGTCGCGGAAACTGATGCACTCGACTTGCGGCATCACGCAGACCTCGCCGGCGAAGCGCTCCAGCGCGTTCCAGTAGGCGCCGTCGTTCATCAGGGTGAAGTGGAAGCCGAGCTCCAGCGGCAGGCGCTTGCCGTTGTACTGAGCCTCGAAAGCGGCGCGGAACGCCTGATAGGCGCGCTCGGTGAATGCGTCCGCCATGGCCGGCTTTTCGGTGCCGCCCGAGTGGCGGACATAAAGATTGTAATCCATGGCGACGACCGGCTTGGCCTTGTCTCCCTCCGGGATAAGCGGCAGGGCGAAGCGGGTTATGTCATTCAGGGTTGGCGGCACGACCGGGCCGCTCGAGACGCCGCTCGCATCGTATTCAAAGCCGGCCTCGGGCAGCGCTTCGTAAAGCGCCTTATCGGTGGCCAGATAGGGCGCGCGAAAACCGGTTACGGTATGGCGGGCGAAATCGCGCCAGCTAGCCGGTTCCTGGATGCCGTTGATCGCATAGGCATTCTCGAAAATGCGCCGCGCAGACGCGAATTCGGCCAGCCAGTCGGCCTTGCTCCAGTCCTTGCCGTCGAAATGGCCGCAGGCATGGCTGCCGATGTCGTGCCCCTCGGCCGCAGCCAGCTGGACCTGCTCAAGCCGGTCGGCCACATCCTGCTTTGAGGCGCCGAAGCCGACATTGGATTTGCCGGCGGCCTTGCCGGGGCCGGCATAGTGCAGCCGCGTCTCGGGAGAGACCAGGAAGACGCAGGACAGGAAATAGGTGAAATGCGCGCCCGTGCGCTTTGCCAGCGCCCGGCTGCGCTGCCATTGCGAGATCTCGCGGGCGGCATCGAAAGAGACCAGCACGACCTGCTTGGCCGGCCAAACGGTTGGCGATCTCGGCGGATCGGCGAAGGCGGCATTGGCTGAGGCGAGCGAGGCGAGACTGATCGCAAGGACGCGGTACGAACGAAGCATTGACAACCTTCTGGCGGGGACGTCTCCGGCCGATCGGAAGCCGGCTATCGCGCAAATGTGGCGTGGTTGCGTTCAGGTATGGACTGTGGGCGCCCGGCATTCTCAGCCGATTTTCCGGTCCGCCCCCTTCCATGCCGACGAAATTTCGCTAAAACGCGGGCTCAAGAAGCGCCCCCTCCTGGGGCCGCAATGGTTTTGATTGATGTCGGACGACAGTTTTATCCGCGAAGTCAACGAAGAGATTCGTCGCGAGCAGGCGCAGAAGCTATGGGACCGTTTCGGCCCGGCCATTCTCGGCCTTGCCATCCTCATCGTGCTCGGCACTGCCGCTGTCGTCGGCTACCGCTATTGGGACGAAACCCGCGCCAACCGCTCGGGCGACGCCTTCTCGGCGGCCCTCAAGCTCGCCAATGACGGCAAGAACGACGAGGCGATTGCCGCGCTCGACCAGCTGGAGAAGGACGGCTACGGCGCCTATCCGCTGCTCGCCCGCATGCGCGCCGCGACCGTCAAGGCCAATAAGGGCGACGTCGACGGCGCGGTCAAGGATTTCGACGAGGTCGCCGCCGACAGCGCCATTCCCGCCGGCATTCGCGATATCGCGCGGCTGAGGGCGGCGCTCCTGCTCGTCGACCACGGCTCCTACGCCGATGTCTCCAGCCGCATCGAGGCGCTTACCGCCGACACCAATCCGTTGCGCCATTCGGCGCGCGAGGCGCTCGGCCTTGCCGCCTGGAAGGACGGCAAATCGGCGGACGCGCTCAAACTGTTCGACCAGATCTCTTCGGATGAAGCCGCTCCGCGCAATGTGC
The DNA here is from genome assembly GCF_006439475.1 of Mesorhizobium sp. B2-8-9. Lineage (NCBI taxonomy): Bacteria > Pseudomonadati > Pseudomonadota > Alphaproteobacteria > Hyphomicrobiales > Phyllobacteriaceae > Mesorhizobium > Mesorhizobium sp. B2-8-9. The sequence goes on from NZ_VFTQ01000027.1 coordinate 28,832, forward strand.
GCCAACGCGCGCAGTTGATGTCCGAGTTGATCCGTGGGTCGGGCAACGTGTCGTGATCCTGGATGGGCTTCAAAGTCGCCATCATCGGCCGGCCTAACGTCGGCAAATCGACTCTTTTCAATCGGCTGGTCGGAAAGAAGCTGGCGCTTGTCGACGACACGCCTGGTGTAACGCGCGACCGCCGTGTCCATGCGGCAAAACTCTACGATCTCCATTTCGATGTCATCGACACCGCCGGCTTCGAGGACGCGGCGGCTTCGACGCTTCCCGGCCGCATGCGCCAGCAGACCGAAATCGCCATTCGCGAAGCCGACCTCATCTTCTTCACCGTCGATGCCAAGTCGGGCCTGATGCCCGACGACCGCACCTTCGCCGAAGTGGTGCGCAAATCGGGCAAGCCGGTGGTGCTCGTCGCCAACAAGGCAGAGGCGCGTGGCGCTCAAGGGGGCATGCTGGAAGCCTGGGAGCTCGGCCTCGGCGAGCCGATCCCGATCTCGGCCGAGCACGGCCAGGGCATGCCGGATCTGCGCGACGCGGTGATTGAAGCGCTCGGCCAGGAACGCGCTTTCGGCGAGGATGAGGAAGACGAAGCCGGCGAGATCGCCGCCAGCGAGGTTCTGATCGGCGAGGACATCGCCGACCCGGATGCTGAAGCGCCCTATGACGACACCAAGCCGCTGCGCATCGCCGTCGTCGGCCGCCCGAACGCCGGCAAGTCGACGCTGATCAATGCGCTGATCGGCGAGGAGCGGCTGCTGACCGGTCCGGAAGCCGGCATTACCCGCGATTCGATCTCGGTCGACTGGGACTGGCGTGGCCGCAGGATAAAGCTGTTCGACACGGCCGGCATGCGCCGCAAATCCAGGATCCATGAAAAGCTGGAAGTGCTCTCGGTGCAGGATGGCCTGCGCGCCATCCGCTTCGCCGAGATCGTCATCATCATGCTCGACGCCACCATCCCGTTCGAGAAGCAGGATCTCCAAATCGCCGACCTCATCATCCGCGAGGGCAGGGCGCCGGTGATCGCCTTCAACAAATGGGACCTGATCGACAATCCGCAGGAGCTGCTGGCCGAGCTGCGCGAAAAGACCGAGCGGCTCCTGCCGCAGGTGCGCGGCATCCAGGCGGTGACGGTGTCGGCCGAGACCGGCCGCGGCCTCGACAAGCTGATGGAAAGCGTCATCAAGACGCACAAGGTCTGGAACAGCCGTGTCTCCACCGGCAAGCTCAACCGTTGGCTGGAAGGCATCCTCGCGCATCACCCGCCGCCCGCCGTCGCCGGCCGCCGGCTGAAGATCAAATACGTCACCCAGGCAAAAACCCGCCCACCGGGCTTCGTCGTCTCCTGCTCCCGCCCGGACGCGATGCCGCAATCCTACGTCCGCTATTTGACCAACAGCCTGCGCGAGGCCTTCGACATGCCAGGCGTGCCGATCCGCATGGCGCTGCGCACCTCGGACAATCCGTTTGCGGGCAGGGCGAAGAAGCGGTGACTTCTGGGAAAGCGCCGACGCTGATCCCTCGTCATCCACGGGCGAAGCAAGGAGCGAAGCGACGCGCATAGACCCGAGGATCCATTCCGTGACTTAGAAGCGCCGCGACGGTTCAGAATTCTGCTCCGCTGCATTCCTCGCGCGAAGTAACGGAATGGATCCTCGGGTCTGCGCTGCGTCGCTCCGCTCCTTGCTTCGCCCTAGAATGACGATGTCGAAAGGCGTCGGCTAAGACGCTAAGCGACCTCCCGCAGTCCATCGCCGGTTCGCGTCCCCTCCGGCAGCGTCTCCAGCGCCGCCTGCAGCAATATCTCCGCCAGCCGCGCTGCCACCGGGTCGAGCTCGGCGTCCTTCCGGTGCAGGTGCAGCGCCATTGTCGGCAGGGCAGGAAGCCCGAGCACGCCCGGCGCGATTGCCCTGACATTGGCCGGCAGGCCGATATCAGTGCGGATCGTCAGGCCGAGGCCTGCCGCCACCGCCGCCCAGATGCCGCCGAGGGAAGGACTCGAGAAGGACATGCGCCAGAGCATGCCCGCGCGATCGAGTGTCTCGGTCGCCACGGTTCTGAGCAGGCACGGCGCCTCGAACACCACCAGCGGCAGCGGCTCGCCATTGCGCGGACCAGCCTCGATCGGCTTGGCCGGGCCTATCCAGCGCGCCGGCACGTCGGCGACATGGCGGCTATAGGGCAGGGCCGTGCCGTCGTGCCAGGCAAGCGCGATGTCGAGATTGCCTGACAGGACACGCTCGGCAAGGTCGTGGCTGCGGCCGATCCGTGCTTCGATGCGGACCTTGGGATGGGCGCGGGCGAAGCGACCGAGCACGTCGGGCAGCACGGCCTCGCCGAAATCCTCCTGCAGGCCGAGCCGTACCCAGCCTTCCAGCTCGACGTCGCGGATAGCGGAGGCCGCCTCGTCGTTGAGTTCGATCAGCCGCCGCGCATAGCTAAGCATCGTCTCGCCGGCTTCGGTGAGCGCCAGGCCGCGCCCTGCCTTGCGGAAGACCGGCGTGTCCGCCTGCTCCTCCAGCTTCTTCAGTTGCGCGCTGACCGCGGATGTCGAGCGGCCAAGCCGTTCGGCCGCCTTGGCGAAGCTGCCCAGATCCATGCCGGTGACGAAGGTTCTGAGGACATCGAGGTCGAACGTGACGCGGCGCATCGGGATCGTCCTGATTTTCAGGATTGTTGGTGAAAAAATTCCTGATTTTATGGATGAAGCTATGGCGCTACATCCAGTCCGTCAAGCCGTCAGCCGGTCGCAACGGGAATGAACCATGTCCGCCATCGTCACACGCAGCGATTGCCAACGTCCTGATGCACCCGCCGGCGTCTCCGCCCGCCGCGCTTTCGGCCCCAACCATCGCTGGAAGGTGCTGGGCATCGGCGTCGCCGCCAATGCCGGCTTCTCCGCCACCTTCTCTGGCATCCCGGCGACTACGGTGGCGATGCGCCAGGGCTACCACCTCCACAATGCCTCGCTGGGCTTGGCATTGGGTCTACTCGGTCTCGGCGTGGCACTGAGCGAGCTGCCTTGGGGCGTGCTCACCGACCGCTGGGGCGACCGCCGCGTGCTCCTGACCGGGCTCGGCGCGACGGCCGCATGGCTCTTCATCATGGCGATGCTCGTCGTGCCGACAAAAATGGCGGTACCCGGCGTCACGCTGCTGTCGGCAAGTCTGCTCGTCGCCGGCCTGCTCGGCGGCAGCGTCAACGGCTCCAGCGGCCGCGCCATCATGGGCTGGTTCGGCGAGGGCGAGCGCGGCTTTGCCATGAGCATCAGGCAGACGGCGGTGCCGCTCGGCGGCGGGCTGGGCGCTCTCATCCTGCCTTCGCTGGCGCTGGCTTTCGGCTTCGCCGCGGTCTTCGGCCTGCTTGCCGTCGTGTCCGCGCTCTCGGCCTGGTTTGCCTGGCGTTGGCTGCACGAGCCGCCGGCTGAAAGCGGCGGTTACGCCGCCGCAGCGGCAAGCGGCCCGGCGCCCTTGCGCAACATCGAGGTGTGGCGCATGTCGACCGCCATCGGCCTGCTCTGCTTCCCGCAGGTCGCGGTGCTGACCTTCGCCTCGGTCTTCCTGCATGACTTCGCCGGCATGGGCACCTTTGTGACCAGCGCCAGCCTTGCAGCTGTGCAGGCCGGCGCCATGGCGATGCGTGTCTGGAGCGGGCGCTTCACCGACCGCCACGGCAACCGCCGCCCGTTCCTGAAACTCTGCAGCGCGCTGAGCGCATTTGCCTTCCTGGCGCTGTGGCTGCTGGTGATCGGCGCTGCCGGCGCGCCGTGGCTGCTGGCGCTGCTTCCGCTGATGGTCGTCGTCGCCGGCATATCCGTCTCGGCCTGGCACGGCGTCGCCTATACCGAGCTTGCCACGCTTGCCGGCGCCGGCCATGTCGGCACCGCGCTCAGCCTGGCCAACAGTTTTGTGTTCATCGGCTTCTGCCTGGTGCCGATCGCCATTCCATGGCTGCTGGTGGTCTTCGCATGGCCCGGCGTGTGGCTCGCGGCCGCCATCTGCGCGGCGCTCGCCTGGCCAATCTTCCTGCGCCCCGCCTGATTCACCCAAAACTGATGCACCCACCCAGGCCTGATTCTTCATCGGCCCGCTGTGGAAATTGCAAGCCGGCTTGCCTCAAACATGAAAAGAACATGATCGATGCCGTTAACCCCGCATCAAGGTTAATGCTTCATTTTGACTCTCCGGGGTCAGTAGCGTTCTGGAGAGTTCCGTGCATCGACGCGTTTCATTGCGGCTTGCCGCCGCCGCCGTTGCGAAAAAACGTTCCTTTCTTCCTCCTTTGGTGCTTGGGCTCGGTATTTGGATCGGCTTCCCGTCGGCCGTCGCCTACCAGGATATGGCAAGCCTGATCTCCGGCCTGGAATCGTCCGACACCCGCTGGAACGCCTATATCGAGAAATCCGCCGCCGGCTCGGTGCATGCCGCCGAAATGCCGTTTGTCGATTCCGTCACCACCGGCTCGCTGTCCGGTTCCGGCGTGAATTTGCCGGGGGTTGGCACCGTCGCCTTCCGCGGCAAGGGCAGCGCCGTGGGCGTGACGCCCGATGAGGATCGTGTCGTGCGCGCCGACAAGAAGGGCCGCATCGTCAAGGTGTCGCCAGTCGCGCCGCCCAAGAATTTCAGCGCCGGCTCGATTTTCGAGCGCACCTCCTCGCTGCTGCGTCCCGCGATGGACAGCGGCCTGAAGCTCACCTTCGCCAAGCCGGGCATCAAGGGCAAGGAAGTCCAGATCGCCCAGGCCTTCCATCTTCGCGAGGACAAGAGGCCTGATCCGGCGCTGCCGGCGGCACTTGTCGCTCTCGTCAACAACGACAAGCCGGACATCCTTGCCACGGCCTATGCCCAGTCCGCGCCCGACTACGCCAAGGCTTCGCCCTTCGAGGCGCTGCTGCAGGACGATCCCAACGATGGCCGCTTCATTCCGCCGATGGGCAAGGGCGACCATGCCTGGCTGCAGACCCCCCTGCCGGCAAGTGTCTTTTCCAAGCCCGAGCAGGCCTGCCTTGCCAAGGGCATCTATTTCGAGGCGCGCAGCGAGCCGGTCCGCGGCCAGGCGGCGGTGGCGCAGGTGATCCTCAACCGCGTCCGCAACCCGACCTATCCGAAGACGATCTGCGGCGTCGTCTACCAGAACGACAACTGGTTCAACCGCTGCCAGTTCTCCTTTGCCTGCGACGGCAGGAAGAAGACAATCACCGACCTGGCCTCCTACAAGACCGCCCAGGAGGTTGCCATGGCGGTGACCGCCGGCAAGATATTCATTCCCGAGGTCGGTTCTTCGACGCATTACTACGCCAATTACGTCCATCCGGGCTGGGCGCGGGCCATGCACAAGATGACCAGGATCGGCCTGCATATCTTCTACCGCACCTATGGCGGCGGCTGGAGCTGAGCCGCTAAAGCATGTCTCCCGAAAGTGGTAAGCGGTTTCGGGAAGACACGCGCAAATCAAAAACTGAAGCGCGTGGAGCGAATCTGAAGGATCGCGACGCGCTTAGGCGGCTCAAGCTGAGCCGCCCAAACACCGCCCCGGCTATCCTTCCTCCGACGCCCGGCAATGCCTCGGCGGACGCGCCTTGTCGCGCGGATTCGCGCCGTTACCTCACGCAGGCGTGAAGGGCACGATGTCGCACCTCGATAAACCATTGATTTAACTGCTAAAAATACATCGCTCGGAAGTTCGGCCCGTGGCTTGACGGGGCCGGACCCTCTAACTATGTTGCCGGCGACTTTAGAAGCGGACGGACGGCAATCGTCTGCCCGGGCAGGGGGGTTGCGATGGCCGACAAAACCGGGCCAGACGGAACCGGAGAAACCGGCCGCGGCAGGCAGCCAGAAGCCACCATCCGCGACGACGAACTTGAGCGCCGCCGGCGCGACCTCGAAGCATCGCTTGCGACGAGACGCACGGACCGGTCCGAGGGGAAAGACGAAGCGAAAGCTGCGACCGGTTACGGTCAGGCGCTGAAGCTGTCCAGCGAGTTCATCGCCGGAGTGGTGGTCGGTGTCGGCTTGGGCTGGATCATCGACCGTCTGGCGGGAATAGCGCCCTGGGGTCTGATCGTCGGCCTGTTGCTGGGCTTTGGCGCAGGCATACTCAATGTCCTGCGCTCGGCGGGACTGGCATCGGAATTCGGCCAGGGCGGCAAGCCGCGCGAGCCGAGAGAATGAAGTGAGGCGCCGCAGGGCGCTAAAGTGAATTAAAAAGCCGTTTGTGGCTTTGACGGGGATTTAAAGTGGCTGCTGACAAGGTCGATCCGATCCACCAGTTCCAGATCCATCCGATCATCCCGCTGCATATCGGCGGCTACGACGTATCTTTCACCAACTCCTCTTTGTTCATGGTCGTGACGATCGTCCTGGCGTCCGCCTTTCTCTATATGAGCACCGCCAGCCGGGCCTTGATTCCCGGTCGCCTGCAGTCGGTGTCCGAAATGGCCTACGAATTCGTCGGCAACATGCTGCGCGATGCCGCGGGCAAGCAGGGCATGCAGTTCTTCCCGCTGGTGTTCTCGCTGTTCATGTTCGTGCTGGTCGCCAACCTGATCGGCCTGTTCCCTTATTTCTTCACCGTCACCAGCCACATCATCGTCACCTTCACGCTGGCGATCCTGGTCATCGGCACGGTCCTCGTCTACGGCTTCGCCAAGCACGGCTTCGGCTTCCTCAAGCTGTTCGTGCCGCATGGCGTGCCGGGCTATCTTCTGCCGCTGGTGGTGGCGATCGAAATCATCTCCTTCGTCTCGAGGCCCGTCAGCCTCTCGGTTCGTCTTTTCGCCAACATGCTGGCCGGCCACATCACGCTGAAAGTGTTCTCGGGCTTCGTCGTCAGCCTGAGCGCGTTTGGCGCCGTCGGTATCGCCGGCTCGGTGCTGCCGCTTGCCATGGCGGTCGCGCTCTCGGCGCTCGAGCTGCTGGTCGCCTTCCTGCAGGCCTATGTGTTCGCGGTGCTGACCTGCATGTATCTGAACGACGCCCTGCACCCGAGCCACTGATTTTCACCGGCGCCCCGGCGCCAGCTTACCCAACGTACCAACTTCAACGAACAGAGAAACCACAGGAGTTTTGAAATGGACGCAACTGCAGCAGCTGCTATCGGCGCTGGTATCGCCTGCATCGGCATGGGCGGCGCGGGCATCGGCCTCGGCAACATCTTCGGCAGCTACCTCTCGGGTGCGCTCCGCAACCCGTCGGCTGCCGACGGCCAGTTCGGCCGCCTGATCTTCGGCTTCGCGGTGACCGAAGCTCTGGGCATCTTCTCGCTCCTGATCGCTCTGCTCCTGGTCTTCAAGTAAGAGCCGGAGCTGACGAAAGGGGCCGCATGGTGCGGTCCGTTCTAGGGACAGGGGAATGAGATGTTCGTGACATCTGCCTATGCGCAAGAAGCAGCGCCGGCCGCGGCCGAGGGCGATACGCATGCCGGCACTGCCGTGCCTGCCGCGGAGCATGAAGCGTTCCCGCCGTTCGATGCCAAGACCTTCCCGTCGCAGATCCTGTGGCTGGTCATCACCTTCGGGCTCTTCTATCTGTTCCTGAAGCGGGTTGTGATGCCGCGTCTTGGCGGCATCATCGATGTCCGCAACGACCGCATCACCCAGGACCTCGACCATGCCGCAAGGCTGAAGGGCGAGGCGGACGCCGCGGTTGCTGCCTATGAGCAGGAACTGGCGGAAGCCAAGGTCAACGCCAACAAGATCGGCCAGCAGGCGAACGACGCCGCCAAGGCGCAAGCCGAGGGCACGCGCAAGAAGCTCGAGGCCGAGCTTGAGAAGAAACTTGGCGAGGCCGAGGCGAGCATCGCCTCGATCAAGGCCAAGGCGATGAAGGAAGTCGGCACTATCGCCGAGGACACGACCTCGGCCATCGTCGAGGCGCTTGTCGGCGGCAAGGCCGACAAGGCCGAAATCGCGGCCGCGGTCAAATCCGCGAGCCGGTGAGGAGCGGGATCATGGACGCCACATCACTCGCCACGCTCTGGGCCACCATCGCCCTGATCATCTTCCTCGGCGCCGTCGTCTATCTGAGGGTGCCGGGCATGCTTGCCAAGTCGCTCGACGCCCGCGCGGCCAAGATCAGCAGCGAGCTCGAAGAGGCACGGCGCCTGCGCGAGGAGGCCCAGCAGCTGCTGCGCCAGTATCAGCAGAAGCGCAAGGAAGCCGAGAAGGAGGCCGCCGACATCGTCGCTGCCGCCAAACGCGAGGCTGACTTGCTTGCCTCCGAGGCGGCCAAGAAGACCGAGGACTATGTCGCCCGGCGCACAGCGCTTGCCGAGCAGAAGATCAGCCAGGCCGAGCGCGAGGCGGTCAGCGAAGTGCGCGCCACCGCCGTCGACATCGCCGTCGAAGCCGCCCGCACGCTGCTCGCCGCCAAGGTCGACGTCAAGACCGGCGCGGATCTGTTCAAGTCGGCGCTCAATGATGTGAAGGCCAAGCTGAACTGAGCTGACTTCGAAACTTCGAAATCAAAAGCCGCCTGGGCAACCCGGCGGCTTTTTTGTTTGGAAGCGCGGCGCCGAAGCTGCCAATCTTCCCCACAAGGGGCTACGCTATGCACACATTTCCGAGCAGCTGGTCTTGGCGATAGCGTGCATGGCAGCTTGGCGCATGCATTGTTTGATGTAGCGCTGGTCGACCCCCACTCCGTCTCGGCTTCGCCGAGCCACCTCTGCCCCGATCGACGGGGTAGAGGAAAGGCGCCAAGCCTTTTGCCGTCAATGCCCGTCCAGCAACGCTCCCTTCCTTTCCCTCCGGAGGGGGAAAGGTGGCGCTGCGAAGCAGCGACGGATTGGGGGAACCACGTGGCAATCAAGCCTCGGCCTGATCAGTCGCGCCAGTGACAGAGGATGTCCGCAAGCCGTAACCACATTGGGGGAGATCAGCTAACTACTCCAGCCCGGCGAGGCTCTCTTCCTCTTCCGCCATTTCAGCCCCACCCAACCGGAACGGCGCGAACGAGGCTCGGTGAAGCCGTGCCACCGGCCCATGCGCCTCGATCGCGGTGCGGTGGCGGACCGTCGCGTAGCCCATATGCACTTCGAAGCCGTAGTGCTCGTGATGTCCGCCGCAGCCACACATCATGCGGTCGCGCATCACCTTGGCGACGATCGAGGCGGCGGCGATCGACTGCGAGCGCTGGTCGCCCTTGATGAGCGCGCGGCCTTCGCAGGCGAGACCTGGCGGTATGTCGCGGCCGTCGGCCAGGGCGAGCTTCGGTCGCAAGGACAGGCCGGCGGCAGCGCGGCGCATCGCTTCGAGGCTGGCTTTCAAAATGTTGCTGTTGTCGATGCCTTCGGCGCTGATCGAAGCCATCGAGATGCTGAGCGCCGAGCCGAGAATCTTGAGAAACAGCGCCTCGCGCTGCAAATGGGTGAGGCGCTTGGAATCGTCGAGGCCTTCGGGAATGTTGGCGGGGTTGAGCACCACCGCGGCGGCCACCACCGGACCGGCGAGCGGACCGCGGCCGGCCTCGTCCATACCGGCGACCGGCCACAGCCCGTCGGCTATCGCTTTCGTCTCGATCGAGAAGTCGGGCTTCTCGACCATTTCAAAGAGAAGCGGAGAATCGGAACGCGCGCGAGCCATGGTGCGGCGAGGTTCGCATCGGCTCCGATTCTCCGCAAGTCCTTCCGGGTCGGATGGGGCGTCGGACCGGGAAGGCACCGTCTCACAGCCGGGGGACAGGGGCCGGACGGGATTTCGAAACAAATAGCAATTCCAGACCGAAAATCGCTTTGCCTGGAAGTGCTTAGCGCCGGCCGTCATGGCCGGTGCTGGCGTCAAAGCAGCATCAGCTGCTCGCCGGCACTGGCGCCTGCGACGAATTGGTCGGTGCGAAGCTGCCGCCGCTCGACATTGAGGCCGAGCCGCTTGGCGGCGATCTCGAAGCGCCGGCCGATCTGCCAGGCATAGGGACCGGCGCCCTTCATGCGCTTGCCCCATTCGGAATCGTAATCCTTGCCGTCGCGCATCGAGCGGATAAGCGACATCACATGCCGGTAGCGGTCGGGATAATGGCGCAACAGCCAGTCCTTGAAGATCGGCGCCACTTCGAGCGGCAGGCGCAGGATGACGTAGCCGGCCTCCCGCGCGCCGGCGGCTCTAGCCGAATCGAGGATGCGCTCCATCTCGGGATCGGTAAGCCCCGGAATAATCGGCGCCACCATGACCGATGCCGGGATGCCGGCGTCCGAAAGCTGCCTGATCGCCTCCAGCCGCTTCGTCGGCGTCGAGGCGCGTGGCTCCATCGTTCTCGCCAGCATGCGGTCGAGCGTCGTCACCGACAGCGCCACCTTGGCAAGGCCGCGCTCGGCCATGCGCGACAGGATGTCGATGTCGCGTGTCACCAGCGCCGACTTGGTGACGATGCCTACCGGATGACCGCGCGCTTCCAGCACTTCCAGGATCTCGCGCATGATGCGGTATTGCTTCTCGATCGGCTGGTAGGGATCGGTGTTGGTCCCGATGGCGATCGTGCGCGGCTGGTAGCCCGGTTTCGACAATTCCCTGTCCAGCATGCGCGCGGCATCCGGCTTGGCGAACAGCTTCGATTCGAAATCGAGCCCCGGCGACAGGCCCATGAAGGCATGCGTCGGCCTGGCGAAGCAGTAGACGCAGCCATGCTCGCAGCCGCGATAGGGGTTGATCGAACGGTCGAAGGAGATGTCAGGCGACTCGTTGCGCGTGATGATGGTGCGCGGCTTTTCGACCTGCACTTCCGTCTTGAACGGCGGCAGTTCCTCCAGCGAGTTCCAGCCGTCGTCGAACACATGCCGGCTGATCGGCTCGAACCGGCCGGACGGATTGATCCCGGCCGAGCGGCCGCGATTGCGATCGGGCCGCACGCGCAAGCCGCTCTGCTCGATCATCGCGTTCGCCATCTCGGCTCGGCCTGCTCCGAAAGCGGCAATGTCGGCGCGCACGATCTGTTCCATTTTCGCCCTCTCCCAGGGACTGTCGGCAGGCTGTCGAATCGCTCTGTTCATGAAACTATTCCTATTTCGCCGAAGAGAACAAAGCAAGAACTTTTTCGCTTGAAGCGCGCAACTGGCGCATCGCCGCACTTTCCGCTATTCGGCTAAAATGCTCAGCGTCCTTATCGAAACCCGCAACGACGAAGAGGGGCTTGCCCGTACGCTCGCCTCGCTGGTCGGCGGCGCGGTCGAAGGCGTCGTGCGCGACGTGATCGTCTGCGATCAAGGCTCGACCGATCAGACGCACCGGGTGGCCGAGCATGCCGGCTGCCACTATGCGACCGGCGGGATCGGCGCCGGTATCGGCCAGGCCAAGGGCGACTGGCTGCTCCTGCTCGAGCCGGGGGCGCGGCTCGCCGAGGGCTGGATCGACGAAGTCGTGGCGCACACCGCGAAACAGACCATGCCGGCGCGCTTTTCACGCGCCCGCGCCAACCGTGCGCCTTTCCTGGCCAGGGTGTTCTCGAGCAATCGTGCGCTGGCCGAGGGGCTTGTCATCAGCAAGCGTCAGGCCTCGGCTCTGGCAAAGAGCGCGCGCAGCGCCGAAGCCCTGGCGCGCGGCCTGGCGACCAGAAGGCTGAACGCCGAAATCTGGATCGCGCCGCCGAAATGATGCCCCGCCGTGCCGGCCGGGCGCCTTAACTGAGCTTTACGAGGTGGGCTTGCCGCCGCGCCTGAGATGCTCGTCCAGCCGCGGCATGATCTCGACGAAGTTGCAGGGCATCTGCCGGTAGTCGAGCTGCGCCTTGATGATGCCGTCCCAGGCGTCCTTGCAGGCACCGGGCGAGCCCGGCAGCACGAAGACGAAGGTGGCGTTGACGACGCCGCCTGTTGCCCGGCTCTGGATCGTCGAGGTGCCGATCTTGTCGTAGGAGATGCGGTGGAAGACTTCCGAAAAGCCGTCCATGCGCTTTTCGAAGATCGGCTCCAGCGCCTCCGGCGTCACGTCGCGGCCGGTGAAGCCGGTGCCGCCGGTGGTGATCACGACATCGATGTTTTCGTCCTTCGACCAGCCGAGCACCTTGTCGCGGATCTTTTCGCGGTCGTCGGTGACAATATCGCGCGCGGCGAGCGTATGGCCGGCTTCCGCGATGCGATCCGCCAGCGTCTGTCCGGATTTGTCGTCGGCGAGGCCGCGCGTGTCGGAGACGGTAAGCACGGCGATGCGCACCGGAATGAAGGGCCGGCTTTCGTCAAGCTTCGCCATCGCTCACCTCCATGCTGCGCGTCGCGGCAACGAACCAGTCGGGGTGGCGGGCGCGGATCTCGATCGCCGCGCGTTTTGCAACATTGCCGGTCTCGAACAGGCCGAAACAGGTGGCGCCCGAGCCGGACATGCGCGCGAACGCGGCGTCGGCTTTTTTCAGTGCCTTGAGCGCCTCGCCGATCGCAGGTTTGATCGAACGCGCGGCAGACTCAAGATCGTTGCGCGTCGTCTCCAGCCAGTTGCGGATCGTGTGGAAATCGAGGCGCTTCGGCAGCGGCGGCAGCCTCTCGTTATCGCGGCTGGAGAGCGCCTTGAACACGTCCGGCGTCGAGACCGCGATGCCCGGATTGACCAGCACCAGCCCAAGCGCAGGAAAGGCGGATAGCGGCGAGACTTCATCGCCGATACCGCGTGCGATCAGCGGCTTTGATTCGAGGCACATCGGCAGGTCGGCACCGAGCGAAAGCCCGATCCGGGCCAGCGAATTGTCGTCGATATCGAGCTTCCAGAGCCGCGCCAGGCCATTAAGCGCGGCCGCCGCGTCGCTCGAGCCGCCGCCGACTCCGGAGGCGATGGGCAGGTTCTTCTCCAGCCGGATGGCGACCGGCGGTCCCTGTTGCATGCCGGCTTCCCGGCGCAAGGCATCGCGCGCCTTCACCACCAGATTGTCGCCGTCGAGCGGCAGCCCGGCGGCATAACGGCCGGATATCGAGAAGTCATCCTCTTCCGCCCGCTCGATCTCGAGCCGGTCGCCGAAGCGGGTGAAGACGGCAAGGCTGTCGATGAGATGGTAGCCGTCGGCGCGCTGTCCGATGACATGCAGCGCCAGGTTGATCTTGGCAGGCGCAAGCCACGTCCGGACCTCTGTGCCGGGCTCCAGGATGTCGGCTGCTGGCGAGATGGGATCAGTCCTTGGCGAGACGATATTCGCCGGTCTTGGGGTCCTTGACCAGCGTGCCCGTCGTGCCGTTCGCCGCCTGTCTTTCGGTGCGCCGGATCTTGGCCGTCACGCGTTCGGCCTCGCGCACGAAAGCGCGGTAGCCAAAGTAAGCGGCGGCGCCGACAACGGCGAAGAAAATGATCTGCGGCATCTCTAAAACTCCTCCCGCGTCCTCGCGGCAAGGCCGGCCGGACAGGCTCGGTCAAGCGGCCATGCTAGCCGCATTCATGGCTTTTTCAAAGCCCGAAGCGCGCCCACAGCGCGCGCTCTTCCGCCGCATCGAGGACGCCGCTGGCGGCGGCCGCCGCGATATCCGGCGCCGAAACGCGCGAGCCGAACAGGCCGAAACGGCCGAACAGACCGCGCGGCGCGGTGATCAGCTTGAGCTGCGTCTTTTCGCCGAAACGGGTCTTGAGCACGCTGCGCATATCGCCCAGCGCATCGACAAGGCCGAGCTCGAGACCGCGCTTGGCGGTCCAGAACAGGCCGGTGAACAGGTCCGGGTCGTCCTTGAGCTTGCTGCCGCGCCGTTCCTTGACGAGGTCGATGAAGGTCTCGTGCACTTCGAGCTGCAGCGCCTTCAGCCGTTCGACGTCCTCCTCCTTCTCGGGCTTGAACGGATCGAGCACGGCCTTGTTCTGGCCGGCGGTGTGGACGCGCCGCTCGACGCCGATCTTCTTCATCAGCTCCGGGAAGCCGAAAGAGGCCGAGACCACGCCGATCGAGCCGACGATCGAGGACGGGTCGGCGAAGATCTCGTCGCCGGCAACCGCGATCATGTAGCCGCCCGAGGCCGCCACGTCCTCGACGAAGACCAGCACCTTCTTGTTCTTTTCCGCCGCTAGGTCGCGGATGCGCTTGAAGATCAGCCGCGACTGCACCGCTGAGCCGCCCGGCGAATTGATCGAGATGGCGACCGCCGGCGCGTCGAAGCTGAACGCCTTTTCGATCAGGCCGGCCGTCGAGGCGAGCGACAGGCTGGGCCGGAACTGGCCTCCGCCGGCCATGATGGGGCCTTGCAGCCGGATGACCGGAATGGTGACGACTGTCGAGCGCCAGGATTTCGGCAGCAGGCGGTTGAAAAGGCGTTTCACGAACGATTGTCTCCGGACAAAAGGCAAAGGAGCAAGATGAGATCAGGTCGGTTGGTCTGTTTCACGGGCGCAGCGTCATCCTGCTTGGGCATGTAAGGAACTCGCCGGCCAACGGCAATGCCGCATCGCCGGCCAGTGCATGTCGCGCAAAAGTGTGCAGCGGTTTTGCGAGAAAGACATGCATAAAACAAAAACTTGAAGCGGGTCGCTAGAATCCATTTCAACGCGACGCGCTTCAAGGATCAATCGCCGAACAGCGATGCCAGGCCGTTATTGATCATTTCCGTCCGCTCCGCCGGCCCGTTGCCGGACGGCCCGTGCAAGATGAGCGGCGGGCGGATCGACAATTTTCCGCGCGCGCCGAGCACCGCCCTGACGACGATGCGGATCGCCACCGCATCCGGCCGCGGATGCACGCACAGCAACTCGGCATCGCCGAAGCGTCCTTCGATCGCGTTCAGGATGGCAACCAACTGCTCGGGCCGCGCGATGACGGCCAGCCCGCCGCGCGGCCTGGCGACGGCGGCGGCGCTCCTGATCCAGCGCTCGAACAGGCCGTCCTCCGCCACATGCGCCTCTCTGCGCAACGCGTCGGGCGTCGAGCGATCCTCGGCCGCGTTGAACGGCGGGTTCATGATGACGAAGTCGAAGGAGTTGTCGGCAAGCCCGGCCTCGGTCCGCGCTCGACCGGTCAGCGTCACGTCGGCGGTCAGCACCGAGGCGCGGTCGCCGAGATGGCCATTGCCGGGATGCGAAAGCGTGGCAGTGGCGAACCCGGCCATTTCGGCGGAGCGCTCAACGAGCACGGCCTGTGCCGCTGGGCAGCGCGACAGCACGGCAAGGGCGGCGGCGCCGGCGCCCGCGCCGAAATCGGCGAGCCGGCCGGAAAAGCCGGACGGCACGGCGGCCGCCAGCATCATGGCGTCCATGCCGGCGCGATGACCGCCGCGGCTCGGCTGCACCAGCCAGAAGCGCCCGCGATGGAAGGCATCGATCGTGTGCGCCGGCGTATCCGGGACGGGGGCGGTGCTGGCTCCCATTATTTTTTGCGGATCTCGTTCTCGATGCCGGCATCCTTGAGGATGCGCCGTGCGGCATCGACCTTTTCGGCGTCGACCATCACGCGCCGCGGCAGGATGCCGAGCGAACCGTCGAGCACGCTCATATTCTGGTCGGCGACGAAACAGGCGATGCCGGCATCGCGCATCAGCGATTCGACAAAGGAGATGACGACGGCGTCGTTGGTGCGGACAAGCTCGATCATGAAACGAAAATCGCAGGTTGTGGCGTTCGTGTAAACGTGCGCGTGGACACTCCGTCGGCGGAGCCGCGCTAATTCGCCTCTTGCCGTGTCCGGTTGCACCGCCCTAGAGTCGGCGAGGGATCAAGGGTGCGTCAGATTGACGGGAGTTGTCGTGGTGGGTGTCGTTCTCAACATCGAAGGCAAGCGGGAACCCGCTTCCATCAAGGATTTGATCGATCTGACAGCCGCCGATATGGGGCGGGTCAACGAGCTGATCCTGTCCAAGGCCGGCTCCGACGTCGAGATGATCCCGGAGATCGCCAATCATCTGATCTCCTCCGGCGGCAAGCGGCTCAGGCCCATGCTCACGCTCGCCGCCGCGCAGATGTTCGGCTATTCCGGCGAAGGCCATGTCAAGCTCGCGACCGCCGTCGAATTCATGCACACGGCGACGCTTCTGCATGACGACGTGGTCGACGAGAGCGCGCTGCGCCGCGGCAAGAAGACGGCGCGCATGATCTGGGGCAACCAGGCGAGCGTGCTCGTCGGCGATTTCCTGCTCGGCCAGGCTTTCCGCATGATGGTCGAGGTCGGCTCGCTGGAAGCGCTGGACATCCTGTCGGCCGCAGCCTCCATCATTGCCGAGGGCGAGGTCATGCAGCTGGCCGCCGCCAAGAACCTCGAGACCACCGAGGACGAGCATTTCGCCGTCATCAAGGCCAAGACGGCGGCGCTGTTCTCGGCCGCCGCCGAAGTCGGGCCGGTCATCGCCCAGGCCTCGCGCACCGATCGCGCCGCGCTTCGTTCCTACGGCATGAATCTCGGCCTTGCCTTCCAGCTCATCGACGACGCGCTGGACTATGGCGGCTCGAGCAAGGATCTCGGCAAGAATGTCGGCGACGATTTCCGCGAGGGCAAGGTGACGCTGCCGGTGATCCTCGCCTACCGGCGCGGCACCAAGGCCGAGCGCACCTTCTGGAAGCGCGCCATCGAGGACAACGTCGCCGACGATGCCGGGCTTGAAAAGGCTATCGGACTGATGGCCCGCCACGGCGCCATCGCCGATACGATCGGCCGCGCCCGCCATTTCGGCGAGATCGCCCGCGACGCGCTGGCGCCGCTGGAGGCGACGCCGCAGAAGTCGGCTTTGATCGACGTGATCGATTTCTGCATCAGCCGCGTCAACTGAGCCCGCGGATCCGGCACATTTGGGTCCGCCGGGAAGGGCGCCTGTGAATCCCGCGCCGGCCGTCTCGACAAACGGCGGTCCGGCAAATTATCTATAAAATATGGCCAGCAAAGAAGACACGATCGCCGTCCGCATCAGCAAGGAACTGGCGGACCGCATCATTTCGGGCGCCATCGAGCCCGGCTCGCGGCTGCGCCAGGACCATGTCGCCCAGGAATTCAACACCAGCCATGTGCCCGTGCGCGAGGCCTTCCGGCGCCTGGAGGCTCAAGGATTGGCGATCGGCGAACCGCGCCGCGGCGTGCGCGTCGCCTCTTTCGATCTCGGCGAGGTCAGAGAGGTGGCCGAGATGCGGGCGGCGCTCGAAGTGCTGGCGCTGCGCCATGCCGTGCCGCATCTGACGGCGTCGATCCTCGATCAAGCCGAGGAGGCGACCAAGGCCGGCGACAAATCCCGCGACGTGCGCTCCTGGGAAGAGGCCAATCGCACCTTCCACCGGCTGATCCTGGCGCCCTGCAGCATGCCGCGCCTGCTCTCCACCATCGACGACCTGCATGCCGCGAGCGCGCGCTTCCTTTTCGCGGCCTGGCGCTCGGAATGGGAAACCCGCACCGACCAGGATCATCGGGCGATCCTGAGCGCCCTGAGACAAGGCAACACCGAATCGGCCGCCGCGACACTCGGGCGGCACGTGCAATGGATCGGCCAGAAGCCGGTCAAGACCGCTTCCGGCAAGACGCGCGACGCCTTCGCCATCGTGGGGTAGCGGACGCCGTCGCATCGCCGTCGGCGTCGATATCACGCTACGACCCAGATCGCCTGTATCCGCCATCTGTTCGCAAGCCGTGTCGCAGCCGGACTTGCCATCTCCGCGAAAATATGGATTCGATAATAGATGAAGTCGAAAAATTATCTATAATTCCACGCCAACCAAGGAAGACACCGTGACCAACGCAGCCGTTTCGACGTACAAGCCCTCCTTCAGCCCGTTGCGGCTGCACAGCCGTTCGCTCGCCTGGCAGATCGGCGCCGTGATCCTCGGTTCGCTGTTCCTGGCGCTGTCGTCCTATATCGAGGTGCCGATGGTGCCGGTTCCGGTCACCATGCAGACCTTCGCCGTCACACTGGTCGGCGCGCTTTATGGCTGGCGCTTCGGTGCGTTGACCATCGCCGCCTGGCTCGTCGAGGGCGCCGCCGGCTTTCCGGTGCTGGCGGGCGGCGCCGCTGGCATACAGCATTTCGTTGGCCCGACCGGCGGCTATCTCTTCGCCTTTCCGGTCGTCGGCGCTGTCGTCGGCTGGCTGGCCGAACGCGGCTGGAACGGCAATCGCGCCATGCTTGCCTTCGTCGCCATGCTCATCGGCAACCTGCTCTGCCTGGTTCTCGGCACCGCCTGGCTTGCCGTCATGATCGGCACTGAAAAGGCCATCACCTTCGGCTTCGTGCCCTTCATCGTCGGCGGCCTGCTCAAGTCGGCGCTGGGCGCGGCGACGCTGAAGCTCTTTTCCACCTATCGTGCGGAGCAAGGCGACCGCTCGTCCGGGACGCGATGACCGTCAAGCTGCGCGCCCATCATCTGCTCTGCCTGCTGACCTATGTCGGCAAGGGCTACTCGCCGGCCTTCACCGCCAATTACGACAAGGTGGTGAAGCGGTTGGGCGAGGGCGAGGCGGTGGTGATCGTTGCCGGTCCGGACGACGTCTGCGCCCCGCTGCTCGGCGAGCCGGAGCCGCATTGCCTGCGCGAGAGCGCCGCCGAGCGGGACCGGATGGCCGCGCGCGATGTCGGCGCTCTCCTCGGGCGGCCGATCCAGGCGGGAGACCGGTTGGTGCTGGACGCCCCCAAACTGGCGGGGATGCGCAAGGCTTTTTCCGCCGGCCTGACGCGCCAGGCGTGCTCCGGCTGCGAATGGTCCGGCCTGTGCGATACGGTTGCCGCCAGCGGATTCAGCGATACCTATCTGTAGGCAATCCGATGCCGCATATGGGCGTCCCGGGCCTGCGCGCGGGATTTTCGCTGGCGCGGCATCGTTTTTTAAGCCGGATGATTGCATTGTGATTCGCCCGGCAATTGAAGCCTGACCCCAAAAAGGCCATGCTTTGACCGGAAAAGAGCGAGTCTGTGGGCGGTCCGCCAAGGGCGGGATCGCATCTGGCTGAAAGGGATACGATGCGGCAAGGACGTGCGCGCTGGCTGACGAGGCTGGCATTTTTGACCGGTGTGGCGCTTTGGGTGCTGCCGGTCCAGGCCAAGGAAGAGGCCCGACCGCTCCAGATCACGTCTTTCTCGGGCGCCTATCTCGCGGCTCATATCGCCGAAAGCGACAACGATCTCGACGATGCGATCGCCTATTACAAGCAGGCGCTGGCCTTTGCGCCGAACGACAAGGAATTGCAGCAGAGCCTGATGCTGGCTCTGGTCGCGCAAGGCCGCTTCGAGGAATCGCTCGTCTATGCCGACAAGCTGAAGGAAGTGCCGGACGTCGAGCGCTTCTCGCGCCTGGCTCTGGCCATCGATTCCTTCCACAAGAAGGACTACGCCAAGGCGCAGTACTGGCTGAAGCTCTCGCTGGAATCCGATCTCGACCGACTGCTCTCGGGCGTCATGGACGGCTGGGCCAAGGAAGGTGCCGGCAACGCGTCCGAGGCCATGGACTCCATCGACAAGCTCAAGGGCCCGGACTGGTTCGGCCTGTTCAAATCGTTCCACCGGGCGCTGATCGCCGACGCTGCCGGCCTGAACGACAAGGCCGAGGAACTCTACGCCGCCACCATGGCCGATACCGCGGCCGGCGGCTCCGCGCCCGAAACCTGGATGCGCAACGCCCAGGCCTATGCCTCGTTCCTGGTCCGCAAGGGCGACAAGTCGAAGGCGCTGGCGGTGTTGAACCAGGCCGAGGCCTTCGCGCCGGGCAAGCTCGAAATCACCACGCTGCGCGACCGCATCAGCAAGGGCGACAAGATCGAGCCGCTCGTCACCGGTCCGGCCGACGGCGCATCCGAAATCCTGCTTGACCTTGCCACCGCGCTTAACCGCGGCGGCGGCGAGCCTTTTGTGCGGCTCTATCTGCAATATGCCCTGGCGCTGAAGCCGGACAGCGACGCAGCCCTTGTGCAGCTTGCCGCCGTGGCCGAGCAGCTTAAGGACGGCGAAGGCGCCGTCTCGCTCTACCGCCGCATTCCGGCGTCCTCGCCGCTGAAGGAGCTCTCCGACCTGCAGATCGGCCTCAATCTTGCCGATCTCGACAAACATGACGAGGCGATTTCGCATCTCAAGGCCTATCTCGACCGGCATCCGGACGACATGCGCGCCTATCTGGCGCTTGGCGGCGTCTATGGCTCGAAGGAAGATTTCCGCTCGGCCGCCAGTCTCTACGACAAGGCTGTCGAGCAGCTGAAGACGCCAACCGCCGCCAACTGGAACATCTTCTACCAGCGCGGCATCGCCTATGAGCGGCTGAAGGAATGGCCGAAGGCGGAACCCAATTTCCGCAAGGCGCTGGAGCTGCAGCCCGACCAGCCGCAGGTCATGAACTATCTCGGCTATTCCTGGGTCGACATGAACATGAACCTCAAGGAAGGCCTGGCGATGATCCAGAAGGCCGTGGATCTGCGGCCGAACGACGGCTACATCGTCGATTCGCTGGGCTGGGCCTATTTCCGCATGGGCCGCTTCGACGACGCCGTGCGCGAAATGGAGCGCGCCGTCTCGCTGAAGCCCGAGGATCCGGTCCTCAACGATCATCTCGGCGATGCCTACTGGCGCGTCGGCCGCAAGCTCGAGGCCACCTATCAGTGGACGCAGGCACGCGACCTGAAGCCCGATCCGGATGTGCTCGCCACTTTGCAGCAGAAGCTGCTCAAGGGCCTGCCGCCGATCGAATCCAACACCGCGCAGGAAACCCCCAAGGTGAAGCCGGAGCCGACGCCCGCGCCGAAAGGCTGAGCGCTTTTCGTCAACATTGAAGAATGCGGGGCTCATCGAGCCCCGTTTTCGTTTCGGCCCGGCGTCTGCCGAGCTCGGGCCTTGGCAGGTGGAGATTGGCCGAAACGGCCACTCTGTCGTCATCCACGGGCGGAGCAAGGAGCGCAGCGACGCGCGCAGACCCGAGGATCCATTCCGTGACTTCTGAGCGCTCCCGCGGTGCAGAATTCTGCTCCGCTGCACTCCGCGGCTCAGGTCACGGAATGGATTCCAGGGTCTCCGCGACGCCGCTTCGCAGCTGCTCCGCCCTGGAATGACGAGGTTGGAAGGCTTCAACCAATCTCAGCGGTTGTCATGGAAATGACCGGTGACCATCTTGCGCCGACAAACAGCGGCCTTTCCCTGTGTCGAGGAAACTAGAACACTTTTCTATAAACGACGAACCCCGACTTCTCGCCGATCCTGTCGTAGAGCTGCATTGCGGTGTGGTTCGTCTCATGCGTCAGCCAGTAGACGCGGTTCGCGCCCGCTTGCCTGGCGCGTTCATACACACCTTCGATCAGCGCCCGGCCGACGCCCTGGCCGCGCGCGGCCTGTGTGGTGAAGAGGTCCTGCAGATAGCAGCTCGGCGCGATCGATGTGGTCGAGCGATGATAGAGATAGTGGACGAGGCCGAGAAGCTTGCCCTCCTGCTCGGCCACCAGTGCATGCACCGGCTCATAGGCATCGAAGAAACGCGACCATGTCATCTGCGTGATCTCGCCGGCAAGCGCCGTCGGCCCGGAGCGCCCGTAAAATGCGTTGTAGCCGTCCCAGAGCGGCAGCCACTGCTCGTAATCCTGCCTTGTGACGGGCCGCACGGTGAGTTGACCGGACATGGCTGAACCTTCTTTGTTGGAGCTGGGGGCTGAGCAAAGGATCACCGCTGCTGGCCGGCAATGGGCCAGCCGGCCGCAAAGCGTTCAACGTCGCCGGGCGGCTCGCCGCCTTGACGCTCGGCGGCCCGGCAACTAGGGAAGCGTCATCCCGCGCTTTCCGAGGCCGCCGTGACCATCGAAATTCCCGCCCATATGCATCCCAGCCGCTCCTTCCAGGGGCTGATCCTGACCTTGCACAATTACTGGGCGGACTATGGTTGCCTCATCCTGCAGCCCTACGACATGGAGGTCGGCGCCGGCACCTTCCATCCGGCCACCACCTTGCGCGCGCTGGGCCCGCTGCGCTGGAACGCGGCCTATGTGCAGCCCTCGCGCCGCCCGAAGGATGGCCGCTACGGCGAGAACCCGAACCGCCTGCAGCACTATTACCAATACCAGGTGATCCTGAAGCCCAATCCGCCGAACCTGCAGGAGCTCTATCTAGGCTCGCTGGAAGCAATCGGCGTCGATCCGCTGCTGCACGACATTCGCTTCGTCGAGGACGACTGGGAAAGCCCGACGCTGGGCGCCTGGGGGCTCGGCTGGGAGTGCTGGTGCGACGGCATGGAAGTCTCGCAGTTCACCTATTTCCAGCAGGTCTGCGGCATCGAATGCGCGCCGGTGGCGGGCGAGCTGACCTACGGCCTGGAGCGGCTCGCCATGTATGTGCAGGGCGTCGACAATGTCTACGATCTGAACTTCAACGGCCGCGAGGGCGCCGAGAAAGTCACTTACGGCGACGTCTTCCTGCAGGCCGAGCAGGAATATTCGCGCCACAATTTCGAATTCGCCAACACCGCGATGCTGCTGAGGCACTTCGAGGACGCCGAGGCCGAGTGCAAGGCGCTGCTCGATGCCGGCACGCCCAAGCCAAGCGACAATCTGGCGATGCACCGCATGGTCTTCCCGGCCTACGACCAGTGCATCAAGGCAAGCCACGTCTTCAACCTGCTCGACGCGCGCGGAGTCATCTCGGTCACCGAGCGGCAAAGCTATATCCTGCGCGTACGCAATCTGGCCAAGGCCTGCGGCGAAGCGTTCCTCAAGACGCGGGCGGGCGGGCTGGCGGCGGCTTAAGCCGACACGGCCTTTGCGGTCTCGACGGCGGCACCGACCGGCAATACGATCTGCGCCGATGCGCCGTCGATCGTGCGCATGGCCTGCCTGATCCCAGGCATCGTGATGGTGCCATGCGCCTGGGCGGCGAAGCAGGCGCTGAGCGCCAGGATCTGCAGGGTTCTCGATGCCGTCTTCATCGCCGTTCAGCCAATAGGTCTCTGCCTGAGCGTTTGTCGCTTCAGCGCAGCGTTCGGTTCATGGGAAGTTCTGCTCCAAGGACGAGCAGCCCCGCGCCAACCCGACAGCGGGTCGAAAAATTCCGCGAAATCGGTCGAAGAGGCGATCTGCTTGCGGGGTGACAGCGGGCGGCCGAGTTGCTATCTCCCGCCCATTCGTTTCGGCGCTTCGCGCCGACCCTCCCCATCAAGGGGAGGGTGGGGAGCTTAACTATGCCCGACCTGCTCTTGGAACTCCGCTCGGAAGAGATTCCCGCCCGCATGCAGCGCAAGGCGGCCGGCGACCTCAGGAAGATGCTGACCGACGGTCTGGTCGAGGCGGGTCTCACCTATGAGGCGGCGCGCGAATATTGGACGCCGCGGCGTCTGGCGCTCGACATCCGTGGCCTGACCGCGCGCTCGAAGGACATCCGCGAGGAGATCAAGGGTCCTTCGACCACGGCGCCCGAGCAGGCGGTGCAGGGCTTCCTTCGCAAGGCCGGCCTTTCGTCGATCGCCGAGGCGCATGTCCATTCCGACCCCAAGAAGGGCGACTTCTACGTCGCCCATATCTCCAAGCCGGGCCGGGCGGCGGAGGAAATCATCGCCGAGCTGGTGCCGGGCATCATCCGCGCCTTCCCTTGGCCGAAATCGATGCGCTGGGGCCCGGCCTCGGCTAAGTCCGGTTCCCTGCGCTGGGTGCGGCCGCTGCAGTCAATCGTCTGCACCTTCGGGCCGGAGACCGAGGAGCCGGTGATCGTCGATTTCGAGATCGACGGCATCCGCGCCGGCAACGTCACCTATGGCCATCGCTTCCATGCGCCGGGCCCGATCACCGTGCGCCGCTTCGACGATTATGTGGCGAAGCTCGAGGCGGCCAAGGTCGTGCTCGATGCCGACCGGCGCAAGGAGATCATCCTGGCCGACGCCCGCAACATCGCCTTCGCCAACGGCCTAGACCTGGTCGAGGACGAGGGCCTGCTGGAGGAAGTCTCCGGCCTGGTGGAATGGCCGGTCGTGCTGATGGGCGAGTTCGAGCAGGATTTCCTCACCATTCCGGGCGAGGTCATCCGCCTCACCATCCGCGCCAACCAGAAGTGTTTCGTGACGTCGCGCCCGATCTCCCCGCTGGAGGGGGAGATGTCGGGGAAGCCGACAGAGGGGACTCAGCGCGAGGCCCCCCTCTCTGCCCTGCCGGGCATCTCCCCCTCAAGGGGGGAGATTGGCCAATCGCCGCTTTCGAACCGCTTCGTGCTGGTCGCCAACATCGAGGCGAGCGACGGCGGCAAGGAGATCGCCTACGGCAACGGCAAGGTGGTGCGCGCCCGCCTGTCCGATGCGCTCTATTTCTGGCGGACCGATCAAGGCGATTTGCCCGACCTCGACCAGCTGAACGAATCGGCGGCGAAGTTCGACCTGGATTTGAAGAAGCCGCTCGACCAGCGCATGGCGCGCCTCGATCATCTCAACGTGACTTTTCACGCGAAGCTGGGCACGCAAGGCGCGCGCGTTGAGCGTATCAAGCGGTTGGCTGAGGAACTGGCGCCGACGGTCGCCTCCGGCGACATCTCCCCCTCGAGGGGGGAGATTACCGCGCTCGCAAGCCGTGCCGCCGTGCTTGCCAAGGCGGACCTGCAAACCGAAGTGGTCGGCGAGTTCCCCGAGCTGCAAGGCGCCATGGGCCGCAAATATGCGCTGCTGCAGGGCGAGCATCCGTCGGTCGCCGCGGCCGCCGAGGAGCACTACAAACCGCAAGGCCCATCCGACCGCGTGCCGACAGATCCGGTCTCGGTTGCCGTCGCGCTCGCCGACAAGCTCGACACGCTCACCGGCTTCTGGGCGATCGATGAAAAGCCCACGGGCAGCAAGGATCCGTTCGCGCTGCGACGTGCGGCTCTTGGCGTGGTCAGAATACTCGTCGAGAACCGGATTCGTCTGGCGCTGACGTCTGTTTTCGCCAAGGCCTTTGCAAACTTCAAAGGCGGCGCGGACCAGTCGTCCGACCTCCTCGCCTTCTTCCACGACCGTCTGAAAGTCTATCTGCGTGAAAGCGGTGCACGGCATGACTTGATCGATGCCGTGCTGTCAGCGGGCTCGCGCCCAATCTCCCCCACAAGGGGGGAGATTGGGCAATCGCCGAACGACGACCTCCTGCAGATCGTCCGCCGCGTCGAGGCGCTCGGCTCCTTGCTCGACACCGAGGAGGGCAAGAACCTGCTTGCCGGAACCAAGCGCGCCGCCAACATCCTGGCCGCCGAGGAGAAGAAGAAAACGGCAATCGCCGAGACCGTTGAGCCGGCGCTGTTCCGCGAGGACGCGGAAAAGAAGCTCTATGCCGCGGTGAATCAGGCCGAGAAGGAAGCCGGCCAAGCAATTCAAAACGAAGATTTTTCTGCCGCCATGCTGGCGCTTAGCGTGTTGCGCGAACCGGTTGATTCATTCTTTGAGCGTGTTCTCGTGAATGATGAGGACCAGGCCGTGCGCGCCAACCGTCTGGCGCTGCTCGCCCGCATCCGCGCCGCCACCGATCAGGTCGCGGATTTTTCAAAAATCGTCGGCTGACGGCTCGGAAAACCGCACATTTGAGCCTGCCCGCATCCGCTAGGATGCCGGCAGGCTTGAACAATTCGGCGCCCGAAATTTAATGCGCCGGAGCCGGCTTACAGTCATATGACGATGACCTCCGCATGGGACAAAGGTGCATGTCGTCCAGAAGCGCTGAGCGGTCCTGGGGCAACGACATGCATCAACCAAAGACTTAAGGCGCGTTGCCCGAAATCGTTTCGCGGGTGCGCCGTAAGACATTCCCCAAACACGGAGGCATGCCATGAATTCCGTTGACGATATCGACTTGATTGAAGAGACCCCGGCCGCCGCCGAGGCGATCGAATCCGCTTCCGAAAACCTTCTCGACCACGCTGCCGCCGCGGCGGTCGAATCCGCCGATCGGTCCGAAGACGACGACGAAGACGGCGACGAGAAAACCACTGCTTCGGCCGACGACGAGCCGGACGATGAAGATGAAGGCGACGAAGACGGCGACGCCGAAGACGCCAAAGCCTCGGGCGACGATGAGTCCGACGACGAGGATGAAGATGGCGACGATGATGAGGACGAAGCCGATGAGGATGAGTCCGACGATGACGAAAAGGAAGAAGCGGCCTGAGCCGTCTCCTCTCGTCTGAACCATCAGGGGCGGCGCGTCGCGCGTCGCCCTTTTTCGTCGGTGCGGCTCTTGTCGGTCTTCCAGGAAGATTGACCCGTTAATCCTCCACTATGCTGACCCGCACACCGTCCGAATAGACATCGACCTCGATCAACGGCTCGCCATTGACGATGGCGCGCCTTGTGGCGCTGCTCATGGCGCCGCCGCGTTCCAGCATGCGCTGCAGGTCGGCGCGCGAGCCGTCGCTGCGAAACCAGGCATCACCCTGGTCGTCGCTGTCGCGCCGGTGGAATTTATGCCAGTTGGCGCGGTCCTGCCGCACCATCTGCGCCGCGCTGCCGAGCGGGTAGCCGTCGCTGGCGCGGTGATCGCGGTCGGAAATCCGCGCCGTGTAAGAGCCAAGCATGTCGTCGGCCCGTGCCGTACCCGTGCCCAGTGTCGTCGTCGCCAACAGTGCGGCAACGGTCATTGCTTTCGAAACAGTCATGAAACCCCCTTTTTTTTGAAATGCCGGCGCAATCGTGCCCGATCCGATCACGGGAATCGGACCGGTTAAGCGCCTAGCATGCCAGGGCCGGATCCAGTGTGATCTACATCGCCTTGCCGACGCGCGGCACCGACGGGGCGCCTTGCGGCTGCGCGCCGCCGCCCGACGCATTGGCCGTCGCGGCCGGCTGTCCGCCGGTTCCGCTGTTGCCGTTCGAAGCGGACGCTGTGCCGTTCGCGGGCGTTGCCGGCGTGGTGCCGTTTGCCGGCGCGGCGGCGGTAGTGTTTGCCGGTGCTGTGGGCTTGGCCGCCGCGGGCGTTTCGAAAGCGCCGCCGACAATGCCGCCGCGAATGATCATCGGGGCCTGCTGGCGCCCGGACTTCGCGGGGATTGCCGCGACCTTTTCGTCGGTGACGGCGGGCACAGGCTCGCCAAGCGCTATCATCGACGGCGTCGAGGCCACAGACAGCTTGGTCGGTTCGATCGCATTCAGCCTGATAACCGAAGGCGTCGAGGTCGAGGGTGCCACCACGACGATTGACGAGGCATGTGCCGCGCCGTTCATCGCCAGAAGGCTGATACCGAAAGCTCCGAGCAAACGCATTACAAACTCCCAAGCCGCAACCGCATTGAACCCGCACCCTAGGGCCGTCCGATTGAAGCCGGCTTGCACGGGAACTTAACATTTTAGGGATTGATAAATCGCCAATGCCCGCACTTGCCCGATGCAAGCGGCCGTATTACGGGACCGGCATGTTCAGGACTGGTGGCGGATTTGGCTGAGATACTGGCGGTCGGCGAGGCTATGCAGCAGGCATTGGCGCTGCTCGAAGGGGGCGACGTCGTCGCCATCCCGACAGAGACGGTTTACGGCCTGGCCGGCGATGCCACCAATGGCATTGCCGTGGCGCGCATCTTCGAGGCCAAGGGCCGGCCGCGCTTCAACCCGCTGATCGCCCATGTCGCCGATCGCGCGATGGCGGACCGTATCGCCGGCTTCGATCCGCTCTCGGCAAAACTGGCCGAAGCCTTCTGGCCGGGTCCGCTGACGCTGGTGCTCCCGCAGCGCAGCGGCAACGGCATCCACCCGCTCGTCACTGCGGGGCTGGACACCATCGCGTTGCGCATGCCGCGCGGGTTTGGCGGCGAGCTGATTGCCCGGCTCGGCAGGCCGCTCGCAGCCCCGAGCGCCAATTCCTCCGGGAAAATCAGCGGCACGACAGCGCAGGCGGTCGCCGCCGATCTCGGCGACAGGATCAGGCTGGTCGTCGATGGCGGCGCGACGCCGGTCGGCCTGGAATCGACCATTCTCAAGGTCGAGAACGGCAAGTTGCGGCTGCTGCGGCCCGGCGGCATCGGCGCCGAGGAGATCGAGGCGGTGGCCGGCGCGAAATTGTCGCGCGGCGCTGGCGGCATCGAGGCGCCGGGCATGCTCGCCTCGCATTACGCGCCGGCCGCCGCGATGCGGCTCAATGTCCAAGACATCGCCGAGGGTGAGGCGCTGCTTGCGTTCGGCCGCAACCGCGCCGGGGGCTGGGAACAGGCCGTTGCGCTGCGCAACCTCTCCGAGGCGGGCGACCTGCGCGAGGCGGCCAGCAATCTGTTCGCCTTCATGCAGGCGCTCGACCACGTCGGCGCCGCGACCATCGCCGTTGAGCCGATCCCGTTCGAGGGGCTGGGCGAAGCCATCAACGACCGGCTTGCCCGCGCCGCCGCGCCGCGTGACAAGACCGGCTGAGCGCCATAGGTTCAGCCCATGAACGATCAGCCCTTGGACCTCGATCCCGCCGTCATCGATCGCTTCGCGGCGATCGTCGGCGGCAAATATGCATTGCGCGATCAGGCCGACATCGCGCCCTACATCACCGAGCGGCGCGGCCTTTGGCACGGCCGGACATCGCTGGTGCTGCGCCCCGGCAGCGTTGAGGAAGTGAGCCGCATCATGCGGCTGGCAACCTCGACCGGAACCCCGATCGTGCCGCAAAGCGGTAACACCGGGCTGGTCGGCGCCCAGGTGCCGGATAAATCCGGCCGCGACATCGTGCTGTCGCTATCCAGGCTGAACCGCATCCGCGAGATCGATGTCCTGTCAAACACGGTGACGGCAGAGGCCGGCGTCATCCTGCAGACGCTGCAGGAAGCGGCCGACGCCGCCGATCGGCTGTTTCCGCTCTCGCTCGCCGCGCAAGGGTCGTGCCAGATCGGCGGCAATCTCTCCTCCAACGCCGGCGGCACCGGTGTGCTTGCCTATGGCAATGCGCGCGAGCTCTGCCTCGGCGTCGAAGTGGTGCTGCCGACCGGCGAGGTGTTCGACGATCTGCGCAAGCTGAAGAAGGACAACACCGGCTACGATCTGAAGAACCTCTTCGTCGGCGCCGAAGGCACGCTCGGCATCATCACCGCCGCGGTGATGAAATTGTTCCCGAAGCCGAAGGGCAGGGAGGTGGCCTTTGCCGGCCTGCCATCGTCGCCGAAGGATGCGCTTTCGCTGTTCACCCTGGCGATGGATCGCGCCGGCGCATCGCTCACCGCTTTCGAGCTGATCGGCAAAAGGCCATACGATTTCACGCTCAAGCACGGGCAAGGCATCACGCGGCCGCTGGCCGACGACTGGCCGTGGTATGTGCTGATGCAGGTCTCTTCCGGCCGCTCCGAGGAAGACGGCAGGGCGCTGATCGAAGAAGTCCTGGCCGAGGCTCTCGATCAGGGCGTCGTCGGCGACGCGGTGGTATCGGCAAGCCTTGCCCAAGGCGACGCCTTCTGGAATTTCCGCGAGACATTGCCCGAATGCCAGAAGCCCGAGGGCGCTTCGATCAAGCACGACATCTCCGTGCCGATCGCCTCGATCCCGGAGTTCATTGAAAAGGCGGTCGGCGTGGTGGAGGGAGTCTGCCCCGGCGCGCGCGTCGTCTGCTTCGGCCACATGGGCGACGGCAATCTGCACTACAACATCTCGCGTCCCGTGGATTGGCAGGACGAGGCGTTCCTCGAGCTCTACCACCCCATGAACAAGGCCGTACACGATGTCGTGCGCTCCTTCCACGGCTCGATCTCGGCCGAGCACGGCATCGGCCAATTGAAGCGCGACGAGCTGATCGCCACGGCGCCGCCGATGGCGATTGACCTGATGCGCCGCGTGAAGGCGGCCATCGATCCGGCCGGCATCATGAATCCCGGTAAGGTTATCTGATCCTTCCTCGATCCGCCGGCCGGTCGCATTCCGATAACCATCGGCTCAGATCAGCAAAATTTAACCGACTTTCTTAAGCGCGCCGGTAAGAAGCGAGCGCTAATGTTTCTTCCCATAACGAGGCCGGAAAAACCGGCCCTGAGAGAACCGGAAAAACGGCCCTCAGGACTAACAGGGAAGACATCGATGAACACTGGACTGAAGCCAGTCTGGGCTGGGCGCAACATGCGTCTCGACCCATTTCGCCTGCCGCAGATGGTGAGCTATGCCACCCGCGACGACTATGGCGATGTGACCTTCACCATCGACCAGCGCGGCGCCGTCATCCGCCGTGTGCTGGAGATGAGCGGCGTGCCGGCGATCATCGCGCTGCCCCCCAATGCGTTCCGCGGCGTCGCCGCGCGCGCCATGGAGGATCCCGACGGCAACGTGACCGTGACGCTCGAGCTCCTCCACAATGATCCGATGCTGTCGGTGCCGCTCCTGGTCGCCGACGACCTCGACGACGTCGCCGCCGACTGGCGCGCCTGGGCCGATGCCTATCGCCTGCCGATGCTGCTGATCGAGGCCGACGGCATTGCCCGCACCCTGGAAGAATCGCTCGGCGCCGCCATCAAGGCGCTGCCGCCGCAGGAGCGCCGCAAGGGCCGTGTTTCCACCACGCGCCGCCCGCGCTTCCTCGCCCGCCGCAAGGCCGGCAATCTGGGGCTGAGACTGGTCATCGACGGCCAGGAGATTATCGCGAGGGAGTAGCGCGATTTTCCCTTCTTCCCTTGTGGGAGAAGGTGGATCGGCGCGCAGCGCCGAGACGGATGAGGGGTGTTCCAGCGGAGTGAGACGCTGGTGTCCTCTGGAGCACCCCTCATCCGTCGCCTTCGGCGACACCTTCCCCCACAAGGGGGGAAGGGGGAGCCCGCTACACCAGCGGCTTCAGCCAAATCCACACCGAACCGCCGATCAGGCCGAGGAAGATCAGCCAGCCGACTTGGTTGTTCGACTTGAACAATTTCAGGCACTGGTCCGGATTGTTGATGTCGAGCCGGATGATCTGGCGCGCCATATGCGCGCCGGCGGCGATCAGCCCGGCCAGCGCCACGATCGGCACCTGGGCGGATGCAAAGGCGATGGCGAAGCAGACCAGCGCGCCGCCATAGAGTCCAACCAGCCAGGTCTTGGTGTTGTCGCCGAACAGCCGCGCCGTCGAGCGCACACCGACGATGGCGTCGTCTTCCTTGTCCTGATGCGCGTAGATCGTATCGTAGCCGATCACCCACAGGATCGAGCCGATATAGAGCATGATCGCCGGATCATCGAGATCGCCGAATTCGACCGCCCAGCCCATCAGCGCGCCCCAGGAGAAGGCGAGCCCCAGCACCAATTGCGGCCAGTTAGTGATGCGCTTCATGAAAGGATAGACCGCGACGATCGCCAGCGAGGCGATGCCGAGCGGAATGGCGAAGCCGTTGAACTGCAACAGCACGGCCAAGCCCACCAGCGCCTGGATGATGACGAAAGCCCAGGCCTGGCGGCGTGTCACCTTGCCGGCGGGCAGCGGCCGCGAGCGCGTGCGCTCGACCTGGTTGTCGATGTCCTGGTCGGCGAGATCGTTATAGGTGCAGCCGGCGCCGCGCATGGCGACAGCGCCGATGAAGAACAGCAATAGATACCAAGGCGTCGGCAGCAGCGTCAGCAGCGGGTCGGTCGGGCGCGGATAGGCGCCGGCGGCAAGCGCTGCCGACCACCAGCAGGGCCACAAAAGCAGCTGCCAGCCGATCGGCCTGTCCCAGCGCGCAAGCTGCGCATAGGGCCAGAGCCAGCGCGGCAGCACGCCGTAGACCCAATGGCCGCTCGGCGCGTCGGCGACACGGCCCTGGATCGCTTTCGACTGGACGGTTTCCATCACGCTGGAGTGGCAGCAGCAAGCGGCGCCGTCAAGCGGCCGCGTTGTCGCTCAAGCGCTGAAAACCTAGGCGGTGAAAACATCGTGACCGGCAAACCATGCCTTGGCGACCTCGATGAACGCCGCAGCCGCCTTCGACAGGCGCTGGCGCGTGTCGTGGGTCAGGATGATGCGCTGCATGGGCAGCGGATCGGAGAGCGGCTTGCAGACCAGCGGCAGGCCGTCATAGCTGCGGTCGCCATAGGGCCTCGTATAGCTGACCGCGACGCCGAAGCCGTTGGCCACCATGGAGCGCTGCAGCTCGAACGAGCTGGTCGTTGCTCGGGCGACCGGCGAGAGGCCGCGGCTCAGGAAAAGGTCCAGCATGTGCTGCCAGCTGTGCGGCTGGTCGGTGGTGATCAGCGGATGCTGCGCGAGCTCGGCCAGGCTGACGGCGTGCTTGTCCGCCAGCTCGTGGCCGGCCGGCAAAAGCGCGTGCGGCTGCAATTGATGCAGCAGAATGCGCTTGAAATGGCCTGGAAGGCCGAGATCGTAGGTGAGGCCGAGATCGACGGCGCTGTCGGCCAGGCGCCGTCCCAGTGTGTCGAAGGTTTCATCGCCGATGACGACCGTGACGGCCGGGCAGCGCTCGGCGAAGGCGCGCATCAGCGCCGGCGCGAAATAGGGCGCCAGATCCTCGAAGCAGCCGAGCGCCAGCTCGCCGCCGACATCGGCGTCACGCGAACCGAGCGCCGCCAGCTCGTCCGCCTCGCCCAGCACCTGCCTTGCCTTGGCCACGGCCCTGCGGCCGAAGGATGTCAGCGAAACGCCGCTGCCGCGCTGGCGCACGAACAGTTTGTGGCCCAGCGCGTCCTCGACATTGTCGATCGCAACTGAGATCGACGGCTGCGACACGTTCAGCGCCTGGGCTGCCGCGGTCACGCTGCCATAGCGGGCCACGGCAACGACATAGCGCAATTGCGCGAGGGTCAGTCTCATAGGTTATAACTATAAACCAGATGGCAAGTTATTATTTTACCCGATGCCGGCGCTTGCGATAGTCGCTTGCCAACCCAAGGAGAGCACGCAATGGCCAGCCCAAAGATCGATGCTTCGACGATTGCCGATTATCAGCGGGACGGCGCAGTCTGCATTCGCGGCGCCTTCGAGGACTGGGTCGACGTGATCGCCGACGGCATCGAGCGTAATATGCGCAACCGCAGCGCCGCCGCCTCCGACATCGCCGGCGGCCAGGGCAGTTTCTTCGACGACTATTGCAACTGGGAGCGCATCCCGGAATTCGTCAGGATCGTCAAGGAATCACCGGCCGCCGAGCTCGCGGCCGCGGTCATGCAGTCGCGCAGCGCCCAGTTCTTCCACGACCACGTCCTGGTCAAGGAGCCGGGCACGCAGAAGCCGACGCCGTGGCACCAGGACATTCCCTACTACTTCGTCGACGGCAGCCAGACGGTGAGCTTCTGGATCCCGATCGATCCGGTGAAGGAAGCGACGCTGAGGCTGATCGCCGGCTCGCACAAATGGGAAAAGATGGTGCTGCCGGTGCGATGGCTGAACGACGACAACTTCTACGCCGGCGAGGGCGACTACCTGCCTGTGCCCGACCCCGACAATGACCCGTCGATGAAAGTGCTCGAATGGGAGATGGAGCCGGGCGACGCCATCCTGTTCGACTTCCGCACCGCGCATGGTGCGCGCGGCAACCTGACGGCGGCGCGGCGCCGGGCGCTGTCGCTGCGCTGGGTCGGCGACGACGCGCATTATGTCGAACGTCCCGGCCGCACCTCGCCGCCCTATCCCGGCCACGACATGAAGCCCGGCCAGAAACTGCGCGAGGACTGGTTCCCCGTCATTTTCCAGAGCTGAGGCATTTTTTCAGACCAAGTTGGGGACACGGCAATTTCTGATGGGTCGGCTATATTTGCGCCGGCAATCGCATGTTGGGGTTGGCCGAACCGGCCCGCCCTCGTCATCCACGGGCAGAGCAAGGAGCGTAGCGACGCGCGCAGACCCGAGGATCCATGCCGTGATGCTGAGGCGTTGCAGGGGTGCAGAATTCTGCTCCGTCGCGGCCCTCGATCAATGTCACGGCATGGATCCTAGGGTCTCCGCGACGGAGCTGCGCTCCTGCTTCGCCCTAGGATGACGACGTTGATGAAACTTCAGCCAATCACCAACGCTTGCGCCGATTTCACGGAAATGAACGGCCAACATCTTGCTCGCCGATAAACGGCAACCTCCCAAATCCCTGTACCGGGGACTGGCCGGCGGCGGCACCTGTCTCATCGGCCTTGATGAGGCCCATGTTCCCGTGCGCAATTGCCGCCAAAATGCCGAGACGCCTTGACCCGCCGCCCGTGGACCAATAGCGGGTTCAGGGAGACGATCAGCAAGAGGTGGCCATGAACGTTCTTCTTCTCGGTTCGGGCGGCCGCGAACATGCGCTTGCCTGGAAGATGTCCGCCTCGCCGCTGCTGACGAAGCTCTACGCCTCTCCCGGCAATCCGGGCATCGGCCGCGTCGCCGAACAGGTCAAGCTCGACGTCGCCGACCATTCCACCGTCGCCGCCTTCTGCCAGGAGAAGAAGATCGACCTCGTCGTCGTCGGCCCGGAAGGTCCGCTGGTGGCCGGCATCGCCGACGATCTGCGCGCCTGGGGCATCCGCGTCTTCGGCCCCTCCAAGGCGGCGGCGCGGCTCGAGGGATCGAAGGGCTTCACCAAGGATCTTTGCGCCAAGTTCAACATCCCGACCGCCGCCTATGGCCGCTTCAGCGACCTCGCTTCGGCGAAAGCCTATGTCGAGAAGACCGGGGCGCCGATCGTCATCAAGGCCGACGGACTCGCCGCCGGCAAGGGCGTCACCATCGCCATGACGCTGGACGAGGCGAACGCCGCGCTCGAAGCCTGTTTCGACGGCGCCTTCGGCGCGGCCGGCGCCGAGGTCGTGGTCGAGGAATATCTGAGCGGCGAGGAGGCAAGCTTCTTCTGCCTGTGCGACGGCGCCACCGCGCTGCCCTTCGGCACCGCGCAGGACCACAAGCGCGTCGGCGACGGCGATATCGGGCCGAACACCGGCGGCATGGGCGCCTATTCGCCGGCGCCGGTGATGACGCCGGAAATGACCGGGCGCACCATGCGCGAGATCATCGAGCCCACCATGCGCGGCATGGCCAATCTCGGCGCGCCCTTCGCCGGCATCCTCTTCGCCGGCCTGATGATCACCGACCAGGGCCCCAAGCTGATCGAGTACAACACCCGCTTTGGCGATCCCGAATGCCAAGTGCTGATGATGCGGCTGAAGGACGATTTGCTCGTCCTGCTCAACGCCGCCGTCGACGGCCAGCTCGCGCATATGTCGGTCCGCTGGAGCGACGAGACGGCGTTGACCGTGGTGATGGCGGCCAGGGGTTATCCCGGCGCGCCGGAAAAGGGCTCGGTCATCCGCGGCCTCGACGAGGCGGAAGGAGAGGGCGTCCAGGTCTTCCATGCCGGCACCGCCATCAATGGCGGTGCGCTGGTCGCCAATGGCGGCCGTGTGCTCAATGTCACCGCGCTCGGCACGACCGTCGGCGAGGCGCAGGCCAAGGCATATGCGGCGATCGACCAGATCGACTGGCCGCAAGGCTTTTACCGCCATGACATCGGCTGGCGCGCCGTCGAGCGCGAGAAGGCCGGGGCGTAATTCCGGAATTCAGGCGGCCGCGCTCTTGCGCCGGCCTCGCGCCCAAGCCGGCAGCCAGTCGCCATGCGCGGCAAGCAGGTCGTCGACCAAGGACCAGATCTGGTCGAGGTCGAGTTCGGCCGCGGTGTGCGGGTCCATCATCGCCGCGTGGTAGATATGCTCGCGGTTCTCGCTCATCAGTGCCCGCACCGTCAGCTCCTGCACATTGATGTTGGTGCGGATCAGCGCCGTGAGCTGCGGCGGCAGATCGCCGATGTAGGTCGGCTGGATGCCGGAGGCGTCGACCAGGCACGGCACTTCCGCCGCGCAGTCGAAAGGCAGCGAGGTGATGCAGCCATTGTTGCGCACATTGCCGTAAATCACCGACGGCTCGCCGGTCCACACCGAATTCATGATCGAGGAAGCGTATTCCCTGGACTGCTCGACCTCGATCCGGTCGGCCGAGCGGTAGGCCTCCGCCTGGCCCGTCCAGCGCTCGATCTGCTCGATGCAGCGTTTCGGATATTCGTCGAGCGGAATGCCGTATTTCTCGATCAGGTCTGGTCGGCCGTCCTTGATGAAATAGGGCGTGTATTCGGCGAAATGCTCCGAGCTTTCGGTGACGAAATAGCCGAGCCTGGTCAGCATCTCGTAGCGCACCTTGTTCGGGCAGCGCGGGTTCCAGCCGGGTTTTGGCGCACGGCCCTCGCGATAGGCGCGCACGAGGTCGGGATAGAGGTCGCGGTAGGTGCCGTCCGGCTGGCGATGCTCGAACTTGAGATAAAAGGCCATGTGGTTGATGCCGGCCGAGCGGTAGCGGATCTCCTCATAGGGAAGGTCGAGATCGTGCGCCAATTCCATCGCCGTGCCCTGCACCGAGTGGCAGAGCCCGACCTGCTTGATCGTGGGATATTTCTCGGCGATCGCCCAGGTGTTGATCGCCATCGGGTTGACATATTGCAGCATGATCGCTTCCGGGCAGACCGCAAGCATGTCCTCGCAGATCTTCCATAGATGCGGCACGGTCCTGAGGCCCCGCATGATGCCGCCGACGCCGAGCGTGTCGGCGATGGTCTGGCGCAGGCCGTATTTCTTCGGCACCTCGAAGTCGGTGACGGTGCAAGGCTCGTAGCCGCCGATCTGGAAGGCGACGACGACGAAGTCGGCGCCGGAAAGCGCCTTGCGCTGGTCGGAATAGGTCTCGGCCTTCGCCTTGACGCCGAGCGTCGCGATCAGTTTGTTGACGACGACGGCGCTTTCTTCCAGCCGCTGCGGGTTGATGTCCATCAATGCGATAGTTGCGCCCGACAGCGCCGGCCGCTGCAGCACGTCGCCGACGATGTTCTTCATGAACACCGTCGAGCCTGCGCCGATGAATGTGATCCTGGGATTTCTTGCCACTGTAAAAACCTCCGGCACTTCTAAGCCACGTCGAAAGCGGCCCTGACGAGCCGTTCGGTGTAGGCGGTCTTGGGATTGGAAAGGACCTCGTCGACGGGTCCCTGCTCGACGATCTTGCCGTGCTGCATGACGATGACGCGGTGGCAGAGCGCCCGCACCACCTTGAGGTCGTGCGAGATGAACAGATAGCTCAGGCCGCGCTCGTCCTGCAGCTTGCGCAACAGGTCGATGATCTGCGCCTGCACCGAAAGGTCGAGCGCCGAGGTCGGCTCGTCGAGCAGGATGAATTCGGGCTCCAGCGCGATGGCGCGCGCGATCGCGATGCGCTGTCGCTGGCCGCCGGAGAACTCGTGCGGGAAGCGCGACAGGATGTTGCCGGGCATGCCGGCGCTGACCAGCGCCTCCCGCACCCGCTCGTTCCTCTCGCGCCGCGTCGCGCCCAGCCTGTTGACGACCAGGCCTTCCTCGATGATCTGGCCGATCGTCATGCGCGGGTTGAGCGAGGAGAACGGATCCTGGAAAACGACCTGCATGCGCGAGCGCAGCGGCCGCATCTCGGTGCGCGACAGCTTCTCGATCGGCAGGCCGTCGAAGCGGATCTCGCCGCGCTTGGCGTCGGCCAGCCTGATCAGTGCCTGGCCGAAGCTGGTCTTGCCGGAGCCGGATTCGCCGACCAGTCCCAGCGTCTCGTGACGGCAAAGCTTCAGGTCGAGGTCGTCGACCGCGACCAGCTCGCGCCAGTCCGGCTTGAGGAACGAGCCGTGGCGCAGCATGAAGCAGACGCGCACGCCGTTCGCCTCGAGAATGGTGCCGCTGCCCTCCGGCAGCGGCTGCGGGCGGCCGCGCGGCTCCGAGGCGAGCAGCCGCTGCGTGTAAGGGTGCCGCGGATCGGCGAACAGCCGCTCGGTGACGTTGTGCTCGCGCATTTCGCCATGCTGCATGACATAGACGTAGTCGGAGAACTTGCGCACCACGGTGAGATCGTGGGTGATCAGGATCACCGCCATCCGCAGTTCCTTCTGCAGGTTGCGGATCAGGTTCAGGATTTGCGCCTGCACCGTGACGTCGAGCGCCGTGGTCGGCTCGTCGGCGATCAGCACGTCGGGCTCGTTGGCCAAGGCCATGGCGATCATCACCCGCTGCCGCTGACCGCCCGACAGCTGATGCGGATATTGCTTCAGCCGCGCCTCCGGCTCGGGGATCTGGACATGCCGTAGCAGCTCGAGCGCGCGCGCCCAGGCTTGCCTGCGGCCCACCTTGCGGTGCACCCTGATCGCTTCGACGATCTGGCTGCCCACCGTGTAGATCGGGTTGAGCGAGCTCATCGGCTCCTGGAAGATCATCGAGATGCGGTTGCCGCGCAGCTTGCGCCGGGCGCTCTCGGGGAATTTCAGGATGTTCTGCCCGAGATATTCGACGCTCGATCGCGGCGAGACGGTTGCCCGCCTGGACAGCAGCCCCATGACGGTGCGCGCCGTCACCGACTTGCCGGAGCCGGATTCGCCCACGATCGCGATCGTCTCGCCGCGATAGATCTGGAAGGAGACGTCCTTGACCGCCTCGACGGTGCCGTGCTCGACCTTGAACGCGACCTCGATGTTGCGGGCGTCGATGACGGGTTGGTCGTGGCGTCCGCCATGGTCGAAGCGGACGGCCGGCGCGAGGGAGTCTGCGATCGCGATCGTCGTCATCCGGCCACCTCAATAAGGATCGACGGCATCGCGCAGGCCGTCGCCCAGCGCGTTGAAGGCAAAGACGGTGATCAGCACGAAGCCGACCGGCGACAGGATCCACGGATAGGTGCCGATGACCGAATAGGTCGCGGTGTCCTGCAGCATCAGGCCCCAGGAGATCAGCGGCGGCTTCACCGCGAAGCCGAGGAAACCGAGGAAGGATTCGAGCAGCACCACGGTCGGGATCGCCAGCGTCACGGCGACGATCACATGGCTCATCACATTGGGGAAGATGTGCTGCATGATGATGCGCCGATCGGTGGCCCCGACCGCCATGGCGGCGCGCACATAGTCGATCCGCGCCAGCGCCAGCGTCTTGCCGCGCACCTCGCGCGACATCTGCGCCCAGCCCAGCGCCGACATGACGATGATGACGAAGGCGAGGAAGACATTGGTCGGCGCGGTGACCGGGATCAGCGTCGTCAGCGCCAGATAAAGCGGCAATTGCGGGAAGGCGAGCACAAGCTCGACGAAGCGCTGCATCCAGACGTCGAACTTGCCGCCGAAATAGCCGGAGATCATGCCGACGCTGGTGCCGATGACCGTGATGATGAAGACCACCGTCAGCGCGATCATCAGCGACACGCGCGAGCCGTGGATGGCGCGTGACAGCACATCGCGGCCGAACTTGTCGGTGCCGAGGAAATGCACCGGCTGGCCGTCCATCGAGGCGAAGAAATGCCGGTTCGCCGGAATGAGGCCGAGAAGCTTGTAGGGCGCGCCTTTGACGAAGAAGCCGAGCAGCCTTGGGTGGTCGTAGTCGGGGCCGACGATCGGCTGGAAGGTGACCGGATCGAGATCGGCCGAATCGGCCAGCGCGTAGACCCGCGGCCGCGCGACGAAATTGCCGTCCTTGTCGTGGAAGGCGGGCAGTTGCGGCGGCGCGAAGGCGACGTCGGTCGCCTTGGGGTCCATCGGCGCCAGGAATTCGGCGAACACCGCCATGACAAGCAAGAGCGCGACCAGGCAAAGCCCGGCCATGCCGGTCCACGAACGCTTCAGCCGGCGCCAGACAAGCGCGATGTAGCTCTCATTGCCATGCGCGGCTTCGGCCACCGGGACGCTTTCGGCCGGCAAGGGCGTAAGGGATGGGGGCAGGGGTGAGGGATCGCGGGCCAGCATTTAGCGCTCCCCGAACTGGCGGATGCGCGGGTCGAGCAGGACCAGCAGCATGTCGGCGATGATGTTGCCGACGATCAGCGTCGCCGACAGCACCATCATGAAGGTCGCCGTGACATAGACGTCGCCGACCGCCATCGAGCCGACGATCGCCGGGCCGACAGTGGGCAGCGCGAAGATGATTGCCGTCTCGATCTCGCCGGTGAGCATATAGGGCAGCACCACGCCCTGATACATCACCAGCGGATGCAGCGCGTTGGGCACGGCGTGCCGCATCACCACGGCGCCGCCGGTAAGGCCTTTGGCCTTGGCCGTTTCGACATATTGCGCGTTGAGCGTGTCGAGCAGATTGCCGCGCATCACGCGCATATTGTAGGCGAGGCCGCCGAAGGTCGCGATCGCCACAACCGGCCAGACATGTTTGACCAGGTCGACAAATTTAGCCCACGACCAGGGCGCGCCGCCATATTGCGGCGAGAAGAACGAGCCGATCTCGGAGACGTTGAACTGGAAGACCAAGAGGTAGACGATGATCAGCGCCATCAGGAAGCGCGGCACCGTCATGCCGAGGAACGAGATCGCCGAAAGTGTCGAATCGATCCAGCTGTACTGACGCGTCGCCGCCCATATGCCGAAGCTGATGCCGAGCACCGAGGCGAGCAGATGGCAGACCAGCGCCAGAAGCAAGGTGCGCGGCAGGCGCTCGCCCACCACATCGGCCACGGGCTTGTTGTAGTAGAGGCTGTAGCCGAAATCGCCGCGGGTGATGATGCCGCCGATCCAGTTGAGATACTGGATGGGCAGCGGCTTATCGAGGCCATGCTCGACGCGGTAGGCCTGGGCCTGCGCTTCAGCCTCGGCGTAGGAAGCGCCACCCTGGTTGATCAGCTGCGAGCGGATGTAATCCGCATAGTCGCCGGGCGGCGCCTGGATGATGGCGAAGGTGACGAGGCTCAAGATGGCGAGGACGGGAAGCGCCGAGGCTATGCGCATAAGCAGGAATCGCAGCATGGGCGGTCAGCTTCCTTTTTGGCCGGTCGCTCCCTGAGGTGCGTTCGGAGGTTTCGTTGTCCGGCCGCGCCGCGGCGCGGCCGGACGTCTTTTCGTCAGGGGAGGTAAACCTTACATCGGACCCTTGTCACCCGGTTTGCCGGGAAGCTCCTCCGGATACAATTCGTGCTTCGCCTGCTTGTCGGCGGCGACGAAGACACGTTCGCGGACGATCGAATCCTCGGCCCAGTTGAACATGTAGATCGGCGTGCCTTGCGGGATGTTCGAGAAGCGCTTGTTGATGATGAGCGCGCCCGGATATTCTGTCAGCCCGACATTGTAGACATGCTCGGTCGATATCTTCTGGAACTTTCGCATCAGGTCGGCACGCTGGTCGTTGTCCTGCGTCGTCACGAACTTGTTGACGATGTCCACGAGGTCCTTCTCGAAGGGCATCAGGTCGACTTCGCCGCTTTCCGGCGCGCGGTGATTCCAGCTGGTCTTCGGGCCGACGGGAGCAAGTTGCTCGGTGTTTTGCACCACCGAGGTGAGCTCGGTCTCGTTGCGCCGGATCAGCCAGTCGAAACGGCCGGAATATTGGATGGCGTCTCGCTGCGTTCCGTTGACCCCGTTGAGGACCACCCTCAGCCCAAGCTTTTCCATCTGCGCGACGACGCCTTCGGCGAGGCTCTTGTCGGTGGTGTAGTCGTTGTTGACCAGCATCACGATCTCGACATTCTTGCCGCCGGCGGTGCCGGCCGGGAAGTTCACGATGCCGTCGCCATCGGTGTCCTTCAGCCCGGCCTTGGCAAGCTCGGCCTTGGCGCCTTTGAGATCGAACGGATAGTAGACGGTCGACTTGCGGTCATAGAAGCTGGTGCCCGACGAGAAGCCGCCCGGATAGATGGCGGTAAACGGACCCTTGACCAGCGAGTCGCCCAGCGCCTTGCGGTCGAGCGCCATGGTCACCGCCTTGCGGAAGTCCTCGTTGCGGTTCAATTCGCGCAGCGCCTGGCCGCGTTCGTCCGGGCTGCCCCAGCCATTGGCGGAGAAATTCATGCGCAGATTGTAGCCGATGAGGCGCGGGCCGAAGGCAAGCCGGGCCGGCGCGTTCGGGTCGGCCGCGCGCTTCAGCGAGGCGACGAAATTCTCGGGCTGCTCAAGGTTCGAGAAGTCGCCGGAGCCCGCCACCGCCTGGACGTCGCGGTCGGCCCAGGTCGACAGCTTGTATTGCAGCTCGTTGAGATAGGGCAGCTGGTTGCCCTTTTCGTCGACCTTCCAATAGTAGGGGTTGCGCCGCAAGACGATGATATCGTCCGGCCGGTATTCGACCGGCACCCAGGCGCCCATCACCGGCATATTCATATAATCCGGCGGGAAGGCGTTCTTGAACTGGTCGTAGGTATTCTTCGAATATTTCGGATGCTGCGGCTTCAGGATGTGCGAAGGGCCGGGACAGAAGGTGCCGTAGGCCATCGCATAGAGATATTGCCGCGGGAACGCCTCCTTGAAGGTCCACTCGACGGTGTAGTCGTCGACCTTCTTCAGCGTCGTGCCGACGCCGAAGGTTTCGGGCGTGGCGCCGTTCAGCGGCGAGACATTGGGATCGACGACCTCGTCATCCCAGTAGAACATGACATCGTCGGCGTTGAAGGGCGCGCCGTCCGACCATTTGGCGCCTTCGATCAGATGCATGGTGAGCTTGTGGCCGTCACTCGACCAGTCCCAGCTCTTGGCAAGGTTCGGAAGCGGCTCGGTGTCCTTGGCCTCGACCTGGAACAGCGGCGCCGTGCGCGTCAGGCATTCGGACAAGCCGATATCGATGCCGCCCCAGCCTTGCGTCTGGCCGGCGCCGTAGTTCCAGCCTTCCGGCCTGCCGCCGATGACGTGGCGCATCGTGTCGCCATAGACGCCGATGCCGTCGGGCATGTTGCCGGTCTTGAAGACCAGCGGCTCCTTGGGCAGTCTGTCCTTGACCGGCGGCAACTTGCCGGTCTTGACGTATTTCTCCGTTACCCAGTCCGGCTCGTGATATTCGGGCAGCGCCTTGAACTCCAGGATGGAGTCGCGCGCCACATAGTGGATCTTACCTTCGGCCGGGAATGTCGCCGGCTGCGGCGGCACGGTCGGTTCGGACGCGAAAGCGTTGAGTGCATGGACTGAAACGCTCAGCATCAGCCCGGCGGCGATGCCAATTCTATGCAGGTTGCTCATAGTCTCCTCCCAGATGTTGGATGTCTGCTGTTGCCCGCCTCTTGTTCGGGACGGCTGATCCGGCGGACGCGCCTGTCCGCCTGCCTGCCCGGATCTCAGCCGGCCTGTTTGAGTGCCGCCTTCTCGGCGCGCAATTCCTCGATCGAGCGCACGCTGCGCCGCGCCGCGCCTGCCCATTCACGCGTCTTGACCTTGGATTTCGAAAGCCGCTCCTTTGCCGCCGGAACGGCATGCGCATATTGCGGCAGCCATTGAGCCTGCGCGACGACCATCTCGTCCACCATCTGCCAGACCTCTTCCGGCGTCGACACGGCTCCGACCAGCGGATCGTGCAGCACGGCGAGCTTCAACAGGTCGATGTCGCCGGCGATGGCGGCATGCACCGACATGCGCTGGACGTTGATCGAAGCCATGCAGGTGGCCGCGCAGGCTTCCGGCAAGGTGATGCCGGCCGCCATGTTGATGCCGAACCGGTCGACGAAGCCGGGCGATTCGATGATGGCATCCTGCGGCAGGTTGGTGATCACGC
Organism: Mesorhizobium sp. B2-8-9; assembly: GCF_006439475.1. Taxonomy (NCBI): domain Bacteria; kingdom Pseudomonadati; phylum Pseudomonadota; class Alphaproteobacteria; order Hyphomicrobiales; family Phyllobacteriaceae; genus Mesorhizobium; species Mesorhizobium sp. B2-8-9. The sequence goes on from NZ_VFTQ01000027.1 coordinate 71,979, forward strand.
CGTTGTTCTTGACGTTGAAATGGCCGCGATAGACGCGATTGGTCTCAAGCGCCTCGAGGATGTGGCTGGCGTGTTCGTTCGAGCGTTTTGCCGAGTCGATCGGCTTCGAGGCCGCTTCGAGAAATTGCGGATATTCCGTCTCGAACCAGTTGCGGGTTTCGGTCGAGTAGCGCAGGTAGCCGCCCGTCTCGCCATGGATCCAGTCCGACATGTCGATCCAGCGCGCGATCTCGTCGGGACGCTTGCGATACCAGGGCAGATATTCCGACAGGTGGCCGTTGCTTTCGGTCGAATAGACCCCAAAACGCTTCAGCACGTCGATGCGCAGCTTTTCCTGCTTCGAATAGACCGGATGCGCCTCGAAGGCGGAGATCAATTCGTCCTTGCCGATCGGCCGGCCGTTCAGCTTGAGCTCGATGAACCAGGTCTGGTGATTGATGCCGGAGCAGACATAGTCGAGCTCCTTGGGCGACTTTGCGCCGAGCACCTGGGCAATCTGCTCGGCGCCATGCTGAACGCCGTGGCAGAGGCCGACCGTGTCGACCTTGCCGTATTCGATCGCGGCCCAGGTGTTCATCGCCATCGGGTTGGCGTAGTTGAGGAACTTGGCGCCGGCGGCGGCGACCTCCCTTATATCCTTGCAGAAGTCGAGGATCACCGGAATGTTGCGTTGGCCGTAGAGAATGCCGCCGGCGCAGATCGTGTCGCCGACGCATTGGTCGATGCCGTATTTCAGCGGGATGCGGATGTCGTCGGCATAGGCTTCGAGCCCGCCGACGCGCACGCAGCTGATGATATAGCGCGCGCCCTCCAGCGCCTCGCGGCGGTTGGTGGTCGCCGTCACCTTGGTCGGCAACTTGTTCGCTTCCACGATCCTATCGAGGATCGCCTTGATCATCGCCAGATTGTGCTCGCTGACATCCGTCAGCGCGAATTCGATATCCTTGAATTCCGGCACGCATAAAATGTCGGTGAACAGCTTCTTGGTGAAGCCGACGCTGCCGGCGCCGATAATAGCGATTTTGAAACTCATCACCTTCACCTCGATCCAATCGAATGCTAGGCAAGGAGCAAAGGAGAGAACATGGCCGCGCGCAACAGCGCGCATGCCATTCAAAGCCGGAAATCCGGCTCTTTCTCCTCCCGCCCGCTCCTCGACCGCGGGTCTTTCGCGTTGTTGAGGGCCGGATTATGCGCTTATTCGCCGAGGGGGCCAGAGAAGGATTATGCTTTCGAGGGTAATTTTGTGCTGCGGGACCTGATCGCCAACGGAAAGCTGATGCGGACGATCTCGCTGCCGCGCGGCCGCCAGCGCCTGCACGCCATGCCGACCAGCACCGGCTACGAACTGCGCGAGGACGAGGCATATGACTGGGACGGCAGGAAGCGCGGCCAGACCCCGTTCACCGTGCTCCAGCATACGATCAGCGGCACCGGTCAATTGCGCTACGAGAGCCGCAATTACCGCCTGCAGGCGAACGACACGCTGCTGGTTCTGGTGCCGCACAATCATCGCTACTGGTTGGCCAAAGGCGACCGCTGGGAATATTTCTGGATCTCGATGAACGGCGAGGAGGCGCTACGCATCCACAAGTCCATCCTCAGCGTCTCGGGCCCGGTGCTGCGGCTGCAGCCGGCCACCATCGATCACCTTGCCGATTGCAGCCTGCGGCTGATCAAGGGCGCCGCTTCGCCAGGCGCGGCCTCGGCGATCGCCTATGAGGCGGCAATGGCGCTTTATGACGATGTCTTCGGCTCGCATGCCTTCGCCGAGAAGCAGAGCGCCATGCAGCCCGTCATCGACCACATCAACGCCAATCTCGACAAGCCGTTGCCGGTGGCGGAGCTGGTTGAAATCAGCGGCCTCAGCCGCGCCCATTTCTCACGCTGCTTCGCCGAGAGCGAAGGGCTGCCGCCGGCCGAATTCGTGCTGCAGCAGCGCCTGCAACGCGCGGCGAAACTCCTGACCAAGGCCGATTTCCTGCCGGTCAAGGAAGTCGCGGTGCTGTGCGGCTTCGAGGACGCGAACTACTTCTCCAAGGTCTTTCGCCGCTGTTACGGCATCAATCCGACGCAGTTTCGCACCACCGGCATGTATGCCAGCCTGGGCAGCCATCGCTGATGTCGCTCGGCTCCGGGAAGAAGTCGGCTCTTGGAAGAAGTCAGCGCTTGGCGCTGTCGAGCGCGGTTGAGGCGGTGCTGACCGGATCGGCGGCAGCGGCGAAGGCCGCGTCGATCTGCTCGGGCGTGCGCTGTCCGGAGCGTTTCCAGGCGACATATTGCGCGATGCCGAAGCCGGCGCGCCGAGGCACCGTCTTCACCACCGGCATGCGGAATCCGTCGCGGAATGTCTCCCAGCGCGCGCCGAGCACCGCCACCATCTCCTCGAAGGTCGGCGGCGCCGCCACGTCGGCATAGGTGATCGTCACCTTGCCGGCCAGCGCCATCTCACGCGAAATCGGCACCGGGATCGAGGCGAGGTAGTCGGCCGGCACGTCGAGCAGGCCGCCAAAAGCCCATTGCCGGCGCAATTCGTCGGCGCTCATCGGCGCGACGCTGACGTCGATGTCGTTGGGCGTGCCGGGCACGCGGTAGGGGCAACGGAAGCGGCCGCAATTGGTGTGCGCGGCGAATTGCCAGAGCGCATAGCCCTGCCAGTTGCCCATCGGGAAATGCACGTCGATATCCGGCTTGTAGCGCGCATACCAGAGCGGCAGCCGCGACAGGAGCCGATACTGGTAGCGGTTGTCGGCGATATACTGGGCGGTCTTGCCGTTGACATAGAGCACCGGGAAGCGGCCGAGGCGGCGATGCACCTGGCGCACGAATTCTTCCGCGTCTTCCAGCGACATCCATTGCGTTGGATCGATGCCTTCGATGTCGAGGGCCATCAGCTCGTCGGACGCCGGCTCGGCGAAATCGATGAAATTATTGGCCTGCTCGACCGGATTGCCCGGCCGCGCGAGGTGATAGGCGCCCCATTTCAAGCCAAGCGCCTTGGCCACGACCTTGCGCGTCTGGAACAATTCGCGCGTCACCGCATAGCGCTTCCACTGCGCCTTGCAGAGTTTGACGTCGGCTTCTGCGCCGAAGCAGAAATACGGCGGCGGCAATCCGTCGGATGCTTTGTTGATGAAGCCGGCGATGCGCTTGTCGGTGACGAGCTGCTGCCAGTCGATCGAATTGTATTCGTAGGCGTCGATGACCAGCGGGCGGTCGGCATTCTTCCACGGCTCGGAGAAATCCGAGGCCTTTGCCGCCGTGCCCAGCGCAATCGCTGCCGCGAGAAGCGCCAGGCGGCGAAGAGGGCGCGCCGGCTTTTTCAATCAGGGTGTCCCCACTGACCAGAGAACGATCCTGAACCGCTATGGTTAAGGAAGTGCTTTCAAAACATCGGCTGCTTCGACCTGCTCCGAAACGTCAAAAAAGTATCGGTCGGGTGGACAAGCCGTGGTGGCAGGCGTTTCAATTGCCGCCTAAGCTTCAATCACGGCGGCCAGTGGGAATACACAGGCCTGCCTGACGAAGCGCAGCAACCGGTCCCAAGACCGGACCCGCGCGGGGAGGAAATGAAGATGAATCCGGACCTGGAAGTCGTCCAGATCAGACAGGGAGAGTCGTTCAAGGCCTGGGCCCACGGCTATCCTTTCCGCACCGTGCGCTGGCACTTCCATCCTGAATACGAGCTGCATCTGGTCGTCGCCACCACCGGCCGCTATTTCGTCGGCGACTTCATCGGCGAGTTCGAGCCGGGCAATCTGGTGCTCACCGGGCCCAATTTGCCGCACAACTGGGTCAGCGACGTGCCGCCGGGCGAAACCGTGCCGCTGCGTGGCCGCGTCGTCCAGTTCTCGGAAGAATTCATCGCCGGCGCCTCCGCCGCCTTGCCCGAACTTGGCGCCTGCGCCGGCATCCTCGAAACCAGCCGCCGCGGGGCGCTGTTCTCGCCGGCGACGGCTGAGCTCGTGGCGCCCCTGCTGGCGGAACTGACCGAGGCGCAGGGCGTGCGCCGCCTGTCGCTGTTCATGGCCGTGCTCGACATCTTGAACCGCGCCGGCGACGTCCGCACTTTGGCTAGCGCCGGCTATCTCCCTGATCCCTCCGGGTTCATGTCGGCCGGCATCAATCAGGCGCTCGCCTATATCAACTGCCACCTGACCGAGCCTTTCAGCGAAGGGACGCTTGCCGAGATCGCCGGGCGCAGCCCGAGCGCCTTCTCGCGCAGCTTCCGCCGGCACACCGGAATGGCACTGGTGCAGTATGTCAATCGCCTGCGCATCAACCTTGCCTGTCAGCTGCTGATGAGCGAGGACCAGATGTCGATCACCGAAATCTGCTACGCCGCCGGCTACAACAACATCTCGAATTTCAACCGTCAGTTCCTGGCGCAGAAAGGCATGTCGCCTTCGCGCTTCAGGGCCTTGTTGGCTGAGAATATCAACGCGGAGATAGCCGCCTAACAGGGAGGAAGCGGGAGGAGCCTAGAGCAATTGCGAAGCGGTTGAACGCGGCGAGCTTGCCGTAGCCTCCGTCCGCAATTGGTCAAACAACAAAAGATTCAGGGAAGGAAGGACGCGGGGTGCGGAGCACCCTGTGCTGGAGATCGTTTGTTTCGAATCCAGCACGTTCAGGAGGATGCTTGTAGAGTTTACCGGGATCGGATCGATCCTCGGCCACTGACAATACTCCTCCCAACAGTTCGACATGCAGTCAAGGCCTGGCGCGTGGTCCACCGCGCAGGTCCTCGTGAAACCATTTCTCGAAACGGAGACATTCGAATGACCAGACATGCTTGGAAATCGCCGTTTGCCTTTAAATCGACGATCGCGGCCGTTTTCGCGGTCTCGCTGCTCGGCAGCACCGCGGCCTTCGCCGACACGGTAACCGATGCCACGGTTGCCTTCCTGATGCCCGACCAGGCGTCGACCCGCTACGAGCAGCACGACTATCCCGGCTTCGTCGCCGAGATGAAGAAGCTCTGCCCGGGCTGCAAGGTGATCTACCAGAACGCCGACGCCGATGCTGCGCGCCAGCAGCAGCAGTTCAATTCGGTGATCTCGCAGGGCGCTAAGGCCATCGTGCTCGACCCGGTCGATTCGACCGCCGCCGCCTCGCTGGTCAAGCTCGCCCAGAGCCAGGGCGTCAAGGTGATCGCCTATGACCGGCCCATCCCGACGGCGCCCGCCGATTTCTACGTCTCCTTCAACAATGAAGGCATCGGCAAGGCCATCGCCGACTCGCTGATCGAGCACCTCAAGGCTCTGAAGGTCGACCCGGCCGGCGGCGGCCTGCTGCAGATCAACGGCTCGCCGACCGACGCTGCCGCCGGCCTGATCAAGAAGGGCATCCACGAAGGCCTCGACAACAGCGGCTATCCGATCCTGGCCGAGTTCGACACGCCGGAATGGGCGCCGCCGAAGGCGCAGCAATGGGCGAGCGGCCAGATCACCCGCTTCGGCACCAAGATCCTCGGCGTCGTCGCGGCCAATGACGGCACTGGCGGCGGCGCGATCGCCGCTTTCAAGGCAGCAGGCGTCGATCCGGTTCCGCCGGTGACCGGCAACGACGCGACCATCGCGGCGCTGCAGCTGATCATCGCCGGCGACCAGTACAACACCATCTCCAAGCCGAGCGAGATTGTTGCGGCCGCCGCGGCCAACGTGGCCGTCAAGCTGTTGTCGGGCGAAAAGCCGAAGGCAGAGATGACGCTCTACGACACGCCCTCGCAGCTGTTCACGCCGGCGGTGGTGACGCAGGAGAACCTCAAGGCCGAGATCATCGACAAGAAGATCAACACGGCGGCCGAACTCTGCGTCGATCGCTATGCCGAGGGCTGCAAGAAGCTCGGCATCACGAAGTGATCCATATGGCATCCGGCCGCTCCTTGGCGGCCGGATGTCCAATGAACGACAGTCAAGAAAGGCGGCGCATGAGTGAAAGTCCCGAAAGGTCGGCTTCCGCCGGCGAGCTGGTGCTCAGCCTGCGCGGCATATCGAAGAATTTCGGCGCCGTTTCGGCGCTCACCGATATCGATTTCGATGTCCATGCCGGCGAGGTCGTCGCGCTGGTCGGCGACAACGGTGCCGGCAAGTCGACGCTGGTCAAGATCCTTGCCGGCGTGCATCAGCCGAGCGCGGGAACAATCAATTTCCGCGGCAAGCCGGTCACGCTTCCGGACCCTCGCGCGGCGCTGACGCTCGGCATCGCCACGGTGTTCCAGGACCTCGCGCTTTGCGAAAACCTCGATGTGGTCGCGAACATTTTCCTGGGCAACGAGCTCAGTCCGCTGCGGCTGGACGAGGTGGCGATGGAGATGCGGGCCTGGACGCTGCTCAACGAATTGTCGGCGCGCATCCCGAGCGTGCGCGAGGCGGTCGCCTCGCTGTCCGGCGGCCAGCGCCAGACGGTCGCCATCGCGCGCTCGCTGCTGCTCGAGCCGAAACTCATCCTGCTCGACGAGCCGACCGCGGCGCTTGGCGTCGCCCAGACGGCGGAGGTGCTCAACCTTATCGACCGCGTCCGCGCGCGCGGCCTCGGCGTCGTGATGATCAGCCACAACATGGAAGATGTCCGCGCCGTCGCCGACCGCATCGTGGTGCTGCGGCTGGGGCGCAACAACGGCGTCTTCGAGCCCGACGCCTCGAACCAGGATCTGGTGAGCGCCATCACCGGCGCGTCCAACAACGCGGTGTCGCGCCGCGTCGAGCGCTTGCGCATGGAGCGCGATCACAGCGGCAGCGCACAGGCGGGGGAGCAACGCCCATGACGGCAGAGAAAAGCACCTCCGCCCCGATGGCCCTCGACCGCGCCGATGCGCGAGTGAAGCATGAAGCCGGCTTCGGCGGCGCGCTCCGCGCCTTCCTCGACCGCGTGCGTAGCGGCGATCTCGGCTCCCTGCCGGTCATCGTCGGCCTGGTGGTCATCTGGACCGTATTCACCAGCCTCAACCCGGTCTTCGTTTCCAGCAGCAATTTGGTCAATCTTCTGTTCGACTGCTCGACGGTCGGCGTCATCGCGCTAGGCATCGTCTGCGTGCTGATGGTCGGCGAGATCGACCTCTCCGTCGGCTCGATCAGTGGCTTCGCCTCAGCGATGGTCGGCACGCTCTGGGTCAACCAGGGATGGCCCGTTGCGCTCGCCATCCTGGCGGCGCTCGCCTTCGGCGCCCTGATCGGCTCGCTCTATGCCCTGCTGTTCAACCGTCTGGGCATGCCGAGCTTCGTTTCGACGCTGGCCGGCTTGCTCGCGGTGCTGGGCATGCAGCTCTACATTCTCGGCTCCACCGGTTCGATCAACCTGCCATACGGCTCCGCTTTGGTGGATTTCGGCCAGCTGATGGTGATGCCGAAATGGGTATCGTACACGCTGGCAGCGATCCCGGGCCTGGCGCTGCTGATCTCCGGGCTTCGCACCTTCGCGCGCCGCCGGGCGGCCAACCTGTCGGCACCGTCCGTGACCGGGCTCATCGTGCGCGTCGCCGTCATTACCGTCGGCCTCGAGCTGATCGTCGCCTATCTCAACCAGTCGCGCGGCATCCCGTGGATGTTCGGCCTCTTCGTCGGCCTCGTCGTGGCGATGAACTATGCGCTGACCCGGACCAAATGGGGGCGCTCGATGACCGCCGTCGGCGGCAACCGCGAGGCAGCACGGCGCGCCGGCATCAAGGTGCGCGCCATCTATCTCAGCGCCTTCGCGCTCTGCTCGTTCTTTGCCGCGCTGGGCGGCGTGCTGGCGGCCGCCAGGCTCGCTTCCGCCAGCCAGCAGGCCGGCACCGGCGACGTCAACCTGAACGCCATCGCGGCCGCGGTCATCGGCGGCACCAGCCTGTTCGGCGGCCGCGGCAGCGCCTATTCCGCGCTGCTCGGCATCATCGTCATCCAGTCGATCGCCAGCGGGCTGACGCTGCTCGATCTATCCTCGTCGCTTCGCTACATGATCACCGGTGCCGTTCTGGCCATCGCCGTGATCGTCGACTCCCTCGCGCGCCGCTCCCGTGCTTCGCACGGCCGCGCCTGAACAGTTCAAACGAGAAGGGTACACATGGCTCAAGATCTTTCGGGAAAAGTCGCCGCGGTCACCGGCGCGGCGTCGGGCATCGGTCTCGAATGCGCCAGGGCGATGCTCGCCGCCGGCGCCCGCGTCGTGCTGGTCGACCGCGCGGAGGACAGGCTGAAGGAGGTGGTCGCCGACCTCGGCGACGGCGCGATCCCGCTGGTGGTCGACCTCACCAACCCGGCAAGCCTGGCGACCATGATGCCCGGCATCCTCGAAAAGGCCGGCCAGCTCGACATCTTCCACGCCAATGCCGGCTCCTATGTGGGCGGCGAGATCCTCAACGGCGATCCGGATGCCTGGGACCGCATGCTGAACCTCAACATCAACTCGGTGTTCCGCTCGGTGCACGCAGTGCTGCCGCATATGGTCGAACGCAAGACCGGCGACATCATCGTCACCAGCTCTATCGCGGGTCTCGTCCCCGTCGTCTGGGAGCCGGTCTACACGGCCTCCAAGCACGCCATCCAGGCCTTCGTCCATACGCTGCGCCGGCAGGTCGCCAAGCACGGCCTTCGCGTCGGCGCAGTCGCGCCGGGGCCGGTGGTGACCGCGCTGATCAGCGATTGGCCGAAGCAGAAGCTCGAAGACGAGCTGGCGGCCGGTGGCCTGATGCAGCCCACCGAAGTCGCCGACGCCGTCCTGTTCATGCTGACGCGACCGAGAAACATCACCATTCGGGATCTGGTGATCCTGCCGCAGAGCAACGATTTGTAGGCAGTAGCAATTAGGCAGTAGGGAATAGGGAAAGAGGCGGTTGCCTCCGGCCGTCCAACACGGATCATCTCCTACTGCCTACTGCCTACTGCCTACTGCCTACTGCCTACTGCCCTACCTTTGAGGTTCTCATGCCTTCCCACTTTCTCGGCATCGATGTCGGTACCGGCAGCGCGCGCGCCGGCGTTTTTGACGAGCGCGGCGAGCTGCTCGCTTCCGCCAAGCGCGACATCGCGCTCTTCGTCGAGCCCGGCGAGATCGCCGAGCAGTCGAGCCGGGACATCTGGCAGGCGGTGTGCGCCAGCGTGCGCGACGCGGTCGGCAAATCGGGCGTCGGTCCCGGGGAAATCGGCGGCATCGGCTTCGACGCTACCTGTTCCCTCGTGGTGGTCGGCGATGATGGCGAGGCTTTGCCGGTCGGTCGCTCGGGAGATAGCGACAGGAACATCATCGTCTGGATGGACCACCGCGCCCTCGACCAGACTAGGCGCATCAACGCCCTCCGGCACCCGGTCCTCGACTATGTCGGCGGCGTCATTTCGCCCGAGATGGAGACGCCGAAGCTTTTGTGGCTCAAGGAGAACCTGCCGGCGACCTTTGCCCAAGCGCGGCATTTCTTCGACCTGGCCGATTACCTGACCTGGCGCGCCACCGGCAGCCTTGCCCGCTCGGTCTGCACGCTCGCCTGCAAATGGACCTATCTCGGCCACGAACGGCGCTGGGACGAAAGCTATTTCCATGCCGTGGGGCTCGGCGAGCTTGCCGACGAGGATTTTGCCCGCATCGGCACCGACGTGGTCGATCCCGGCACGGCGCTGGGCGCCGGCCTGACGGAAGCGGCGGCCGCTGAACTGGGACTGGTCGCGGGCACGGTTGTCGCTGCCGGGCTGATCGACGCCCATGCCGGCGGCGTCGGCACCGTGGGGGCTGCGGGCGAAGCCGGCACCATCGCCTCGCGCATGGCCTATGTGCTCGGCACCTCTGCCTGCACCATGGCAAGCAGCGAAGGCCCGGCCTTCGTTCCGGGAGTCTGGGGGCCGTATTATTCAGCCATGGTGCCAGGGCTTTGGCTGAGCGAAGGCGGCCAGTCGGCGGCCGGCGCGGCCATCGATCTGCTGGTGCATTTCCACCCGGCCGAAACCGAGGCTTCTGCGCGCGCCGCTACGGAAGGCAAATCGCTGGTCGATTGGCTCGCCGCGGCCGCCACGGCGGGTTCGCCCGACTTATCGGCCGCGGCCACGCTCGCGGGAAGCATCCATGTCGTTCCCGAATTCCTCGGCAATCGCTCGCCCTTGGCCGATCCGGACGCGCGCGGCCTGATTGCCGGGCTTGGCACGGACCGTTCCGTCGAAAATCTCGTCGGCCTCTACGTGGCCGGGCTTTGCGGCCTCGGCTACGGCGTGCGCCAGATCGTGGCGGCGATGGCGTCATCCGGTCTTGCCGTCGACACCATCGTCATCAGCGGCGGCGCCGGGCAGTCGCCGCTGGTGCGCCAGCTGCTTGCCGACGCCGCCGGCTTGGCGATCGCCGCGTCGCAATCGCCCGAACCGGTGCTGCTGGGCGCTGCGATGCTCGGAGCTGTCGCGGCCGGCCGGTATGCGGACCTTTCAAGCGCCATGCCTGCCATGTCCCGGCTTGGCGATGTTTTCACCCCGGCGACCGGTGAAATGCGGGCTTGGCACGACAAACGTTACGAAGCCTTCCTGGCGCTGCAGGCGGTGGGACGCAGCATACGTTGAGAGACCGTTTTGTTTCTGCGCGATTTCGGACGCTTGGACCAAGCGCGAAGGTTCGCTTGCCCCAACGAAGCAATCGCAGACTCCGGAGATCAGCGCAGCGTCCGAGCTTCGTCATCCACGGGCGGAGCGGGAGCGCAGCGGACGCGTAGACCCGAGGATCCATTCCGTGACCTTGGCCGTGGGATGCAGCGGAGTAGAATTCTGCACCGTAGAAGCGCCTCAAAGTAACGGAATGGATCTATGGTCTGCGCGCGTCGCTTCGCTCCTTGCTCCGCCATAGAATGACGAAATCGCGAAGGCCACGGCCAATCTCAACGTTGCAATTACCATTCAAAATTCTACGCCGAATTACATCCGGCTGGTAATCCAGGAAAAGTGGACGCGGTTTTCCGGTTGTCAGGCCCATCCTCGGCTCTGCGCGTTCGCGGTGCTCCCGCTCCGCCCGTGGATGACGAAGTCCAAACAAAATCCGCGTGACAAAAGTTGACGTTTACGTAAAAAGAAGGCGTGAGGCCGGCCCAAAGGTGGATGGCTTCGCTTCGGCCATGCGCCTACGCTCGGCCGGAATGGGAGGAGCAGACATGTATCGCGCGCCGGTCGAGGACATCGCCTTCACGCTGAAGCAGGTGGCGGGGCTGAAGCCGGCGCTTGACGCCGGCATTTTTGGCGATCTCGGCGAGGACCTTGTCGACGCGATCCTGGCCGAGGCGGGCCGCTTCGCCAGCGAGGAAGTGGCCCCCCTCTACAAGATCGGCGACGAGCAAGGCGCTGTGCTGAAGGACGCCGCCGTCACCACGCCGCCCGGCTGGAAGGAGCTCTACCGGCGCTGGATCGAGGGTGGCTGGAACGCGCTGTCCGGTCCGGAAGAATTCGGCGGCCAAGGCCTGCCGACCATGCTCGGCGTCGCCGCGCTCGAAATGTGGAACTCCGCCGCCATGGCCTTCGGTATTGGTCCGACGCTAACCATGGGCGCGGTCGAGGCGCTCGACAAACACGCATCGGAGGAACTCAAGGCCAAATACCTGGCAAAACTCGTCTCCGGCGAGTGGATGGGGACGATGAACCTGACCGAGCCGCAGGCGGGCTCGGACCTCGCGGCCTTGCGCAGCCGCGCCGAGCCGGTCGGCGACGGCACCTACCGCATCTTCGGGCAGAAGATATTCATCACATATGGCGAGCACGATTTCACCGACAACATCGTGCATCTGGTGCTGGCCAGGCTGCCCGACGCGCCGGCCGGCACGCGCGGCATCTCGCTGTTTTTGGTGCCGAAGTTTTTCGTCAATGACGACGGTTCGCTCGGCGCCCGCAACGACGTCTTCTGTTCGGGCCTCGAGCACAAGCTCGGCATCCATGCCTCGCCGACCTGCACCATGATCTACGGCGACGGTTTTCGAGGCTCCGCACCCGGCGCCATCGGGTGGCTGATCGGCGAGGAGAACAAGGGTCTGGCCTGCATGTTCACCATGATGAACATCGCCCGCCTTGCCGTCGGCATGCAGGGCGTGGCCGTGGCTGAGGCCGCCACCCAGAAGGCGATCGCCTATGCCAACGAGCGCCGCCAAGGCAAGGCTTTCGCTTATACGGGCGCTGGCATGGCGCCGATCGTCCATCACCCCGATGTACAGCGCAACCTGCTCACCATGAAGGCGCTGACCCAGATCGCCCGCTCGATCAGCTATTCCTGCGCCCACGCCATCGACCGCGCGCGCGTCGGCGAGGGTGAGGCCGCCGCCAATTGGCGCGACCGCGCCAACCTGTTGACGCCGCTCGCTAAAGCCTTCTCGACCGATGTCGGCGTCGAGGTCGCCTCGATCGGCGTCCAGGTGCATGGCGGCATGGGCTTCATTGAGGAGACAGGTGCCGCAGCGCTCTATCGCGACGCGCGCATCGCGCCGATCTATGAAGGCACCAACGGCATCCAGGCGATCGATCTTGTGGCGCGAAAGCTGCCGCTCGGCGGTGGCGAGCATGTGCATTCCTATATCGGCGAATTGAAAGCTGTGGCCGATGCGGTGCGCACCTCCAACATTGACGGTTTCGGCCGCACCGCCGACAATCTCGACCATGCGCTGGCCGATCTCGACGAGGCGACGCGGTTCCTGCAGAAGCTCATGGCCGACGGCAAGACCGACGCCGCGATGGCCGGCGCCACGCCCTATCTGCGCCTGATCTCGCTCGCTGCCGGCGGCGCCTATCTGGCGCAAGGCGGGCTGGCCGACCGCAGCCGCGTCGCGCTTTGCCGCTTCTTTGCAGAAAACCTGCTCGGTGAGACGCGCGCGCTCAAGGAGCGTGTCGTCGACGGCGCCGAGAGCCTCGCCGCCGCCGGCAAGCAACTGATTTCCGCTTGACGTTCACAAGGAAAAAGATCGTGACAGACCACATCCTCGTCGAGCGCCAGGGCGCCGTGCAGATCATCCGCATCAACCGCCCGGACAAGAAGAACGCGCTGACGCGCGCCATGTATGCGAAGATGTCGGCGGCGCTCGCCGAAGGCGACGCCGATCCGGCGGTCCGCGTCCATGTCTTCCTCGGCGTTCCGGGCGCCTTTTCCGCCGGCAATGACCTAGCCGATTTCCTGGTCATCGCCACCGGCGGCGAGGGCGGCAACGAGGTCTGGGATTTCCTGATGGCGCTGGCCAAGGCCGAAAAGCCGATGGTGTCGGGCGTCGACGGCATCGCCGTCGGCATCGGCACCACGCTCAACCTGCATTGCGACCTGACCTTCGCCACGCCGCGCACGCTGTTCCGCACGCCCTTCGTCGATCTCGGCCTGGTGCCTGAAGCCGGCTCCAGTCTGATCGCGCCGCGGCTGCTTGGCCGGCAGGGCGCCTTCGCGTTGCTCGGCCTGGGCGAAGGCTTTTCGGCCGAGCGCGCCAAGGCCGCGGGTATGATCTACGATGTCGTCGCGGAAGACTCCCTCGAAAGCGCCGTGTTGGCGGCCGCCGCCGACATCGCGGCCAAGCCGCCAGAGGCGCTGAAGATCGCGCGCGACCTGATGCGCGCGCCTCGCGAGGAATTGATCGCCCGCATCGAGGTCGAAAGCGAGCATTTCCGCGAGCGGCTCAAGTCGGATGAGGCGCGCGGGGCGCTCACCGCCTTCATGACGCGCAAGAAGGGCTGAGCCCTTCGCCTGCGGCACCGTTCAAGGATAAAGCCGCGTCTTGTCCCAGCCGGCGGCGTTGCGCGAGAAAAGGATGCGGTCGTGCAGGCGGAACGGCCTGTCCTGCCAGAACTCGATCGTCTGCGGCAGGATGCGGAAACCCGACCAATGTTTCGGTCGCGGGATCTCGCCGATGGCGTAGCGCGCCGTGTATTCGGCTACCGCCTTTTCCAGCGCGAACCGGCTTTCCAGCGGCCGCGACTGTTTCGAGGCCCAGGCGCCGATGCGGCTGCCGCGCGGGCGTGTCGCGTAATAGGCGTCGGCCTCGGCGTCGCTGACGATCTCCACCGGCCCGCGTATCCGCACCTGGCGGCGCAGCGATTTCCAGTGGAAGCACATCGCCGCCTTCATGCTGCCAAGAATCTCGCGGCCCTTGGCGCTCTCGAAATTCGTGTAGAAGACAAATCCCTTTTCGTCGAACCCCTTGAGCAGCACCATTCTCACATCCGGCATGCCGTCGGCGTCGACGGTTGCCAGCGCTACGCCGTTGGGATCGTTGGGCTCGCTTTTGGTGGCGTCCTCCAGCCATGCGGCAAAGAGCCTGAACGGCTCCGCGGCCTCGGTGAAGTCACTGCTTGTTAACTCAGTTTCGTTCATAGTTTTCCGAATTTTTACCGTTGCGGGAGGAGTTGGCCGATTGTCGCGTATCGCGCAAGCTTTTGACAGCAGGCAATGGGGCGTTATCGCTTCTGCCAGCGTCAAGGCTGTGGTCGTGACGTTGGCGCTATCGCTTGCCGGCTGCGGTGCCGGCGGCTTCAGCCTCGAAAAGGCCGACGTCGACCGCTCGATCATCACCTCCAGCGCGCCGTCGTCGCTGGCTGCCCCGGCGGCTGATAAGGACTCCGACCAGACCACCATCGGCAATGCCGTTTCTTCCGCCGACGTGAAGGAGCTCGGCGGCCAAGCGGTGCCATGGGCCAATGCCGGGACCGGGTCCCGCGGCGCGATCACCGAACTGGTGGAACTGAAGGATGGCGGCCTGACCTGCCGCCGCTTCAGCGCCACGCGCGAGAGCTTCGACGGTGTCGCCCTCTACAAGGGCGAGCTGTGCCTAGCCGAGGCCGGCGGCTGGCGCATGCAGGAATTCAAGGCGCTCTGATTGTCCGGCACTCTGATTTTCGGGCGCCAATTGCCCTTGCGCCACTGGAATTTCTTCCTATGCGAGCGCATATAGGAGGCGACCCATAAATCCATTCTCTCATGCAGGCAGGAAGCATGCGCGACCCCTACGAGGTGCTGGGCGTTGCCAAGAACGCATCGGCCAAGGACATAAAATCGGCTTACCGCAAGCTCGCCAAAAAGTATCATCCGGACCAGAATCCGAATGATCCGAAGGCGAAGGACCGTTTTGCCGCCGCCAACCAGGCTTACGAGATCGTCGGCGATGAGAAGACGCGCGCCGCCTACGATCGCGGCGAGATCGACGCCGACGGCAAGCCTAAATTCCAGGGCTTTGAAGGTGCGGCCGGCGGCGATCCGTTCGCCGGATTCCGCCGTCAGCAGGGCCCCGGCGGCGCGCATTTCGAATTTCGCAGCGGGCGCCCGGGCGGCGATCCGTTCGACGGCAACAGCGACATCTTCAGCCAGATTTTTGGCGATGCCTTCTCCGGCGCCCGCGGCGCCGGCCGGGCCGACCGCCGTCAGCCGGTCCAGGCCGCGGACCTCAACGTCACCATGGATATCAGCGTCGAGGAGGCAGCCACCGCCGACAAGGTGACGGCGATGTTCCCCGACGGCCGCAAGGTGGCGGTCAAGCTGCCGGCCTATGTCGAGGATGGCCAGACGATCCGCTTGAAGGGCCAGGGCGAGCAGGGTCCAGGCCAGCCTGGCGATGCGCTGGTCAAGATCCACATCCGCCGCCATTCGCGCTACCGCATCGAAGGCCGCGACCTGCATGTCGATCTTCCCGTCGATCTGTCCGATGCGGTGCTCGGCGCCAAAGTGGCGGTCGAGACGCCGACCGGCAAGCTCGCGGTCAACGTGCCCGCATGGTCGAGCTCGGACAAGGTGCTGCGCCTCAAGGGCAGGGGCCTGCCGGAAAAGGCAGGCGGCCATGGCGATCTCTATGCCCATGTGCGGCTGATGCTGCCGGAGGGCGGTGATGCCGAACTCGAGGCCCTGATGCGCCGCAGGAAAGGTTGATTGAGGGAATTTTGTTCCTGTTGCAGTGTCTTTTGAGCGCTTGAAGGGGCTTTGTGCCTGTGCGATAGGCTCTCCACAAAGCAGATATTCTTGCGGAGAGCTTGCACATGGCGGGTGGACAGGGCCTGATGGCCGGTAAGCGGGGCCTGATCCTGGGCGTCGCCAACAATCGGTCGATCGCTTTCGGCATCGCCAAGGCCTGCGTCGATCACGGCGCCGAAATCGCTCTGACCTATCAGGGCGAGGCCTTCAGGAAGCGCGTCGAGCCGCTCGCGGCCGAACTCAACGCGCATGTCGCAGGCCATTGCGACGTCACCGACCCGGAAAGTCTCGACGCGGTCTTCGCCGACATCGCCAAGCACTGGGGCAAGCTCGACTTCCTCGTCCACGCCATCGCCTTTTCCGACAAGGACGAGCTCACCGGCCGTTATGTCGAGACGACGCGCGACAATTTCCTGCGGACCATGGACATTTCGGTCTATTCCTTCACCACCATCGCCAAGCGCGCCGAGCCGCTGATGACCGATGGCGGCTCGCTTTTGACGCTGACCTATTACGGCGCCGAGAAGGTGATGCCACATTACAACGTCATGGGCGTCGCCAAGGCGGCGCTCGAGGCCAGCGTACGCTATCTCGCGGTCGATCTCGGGGCCAAGAAGATCCGCGTCAACGCGATCTCCGCCGGTCCGATCAAGACGCTGGCCGCCTCCGGCATCGGCGATTTCCGCTACATCCTGAAGTGGAACGAGTACAATTCGCCGCTGAAGCAGACGGTCACCCAGGAAGAGGTCGGTGATTCCGGCGTCTATTTCCTGTCGGACCTGTCGCGCGGCGTGACCGGCGAGGTTCATCATGTCGATTCCGGCTACCATGTCGTCGGCATGAAGGCGGTCGACGCGCCGGATATCTCGACCGTCAAGGACTGATCCTCTCCGCTTATCCAGCGTCCAAGCAACTTCCAGGAAAAGTGCGAAGCGGTTTTCCGTCCGGAATTGCTTGAAAAGCAAAAAGCGCCCGACCTTGGAAGACCTGATGTATCCGCTCGTCTACATCGCGCGTCACGGCCAGACCGAGTGGAATGCCGAGCGCCGCCTGCAGGGCCAGGCCGATACCGATATCAACGAACTTGGCCGCGAGCAGGCGACGCAAAACGGCCGACGGTTGGCGGAACTCATCGGAAATCCTGCGGATTTCGATTTTGTCGCCAGCCCGATGCGGCGCACGCGCGAGACGATGGAGCTGATGCGCGCTGCGATGGGGCTCGATCCTTCCGCCTACCGCACCGATCCACGCCTGGTGGAGCTAAGCTTCGGCGACTGGCAGGGTTTCACCTTTGCCGAACTCGAAAAGCGTGTCCCGGGTTCGACCAAAAGTCGCCGCGCAGCGAAGTGGGATTTCCAGCCGCCGGGCGAGGGCGCGGAAAGCTACGAAATGCTGCTCGAGCGGATAAAGCCGTGGCTGGACGCGCTACGCCGGCCGACGGTCTGCGTCACCCATGGCGGCGTCATGCGCTGCTTCTTCCGCTTGGTCACTGGCATTTCCAAGGAGGAGGCCGCCAGCCTCGATGTCCCGCAGGACCGCCTGCTCCGGCTGGAGGGCCGCAGCCTGGAGTGGCTTTGAAGGCACTCCGCTTCGTCATTCTAGGGCGAAGCAGGAGCGAAGCTCCGTCGCGGAGACGCTAGGCGCGGCCTGGCGAATTCAGGTCAGGCCGAGTCGAAAATGGTGGGTTCCGAGAACCGGCCTACGCCGGCCGTAGCCTTCATAGCGCGGAGACCCTCATGAGAGCTTCGGCCGGCGAAGGCCGGAGCGGAGCGTACTTTTCATACGTGAGCACCGGAAGCGCAGGAAGCCGCCATTTGCAGGCCGGCCTCACCTGAATTCAGTTCTGGTCGCTGTCGGGCAACTGCATGTCCGTCACGACATTCTCGCCATTGGTCACGTCATAGGCGATGACGATGTCCATGCCGGGCTTCAGCGAGTCGATGTCGGTCTCGGCGTTGAGCTTGTAGGCCTTGCCGTCGTCGAGCGTCAGCGTCAGCGTGTCCTTGTCGACCTTCTTGATCAGGCCTTCGGTCTGGCCGGCGAACGCGGCGGCGGTGGAAATCAGCAACATGGCGCAGGCCGCGCCAATCAGGGTACGCATCGTCGTCCTCTTTAGGTCATTGCGCCGGCTTGTCAGCGGCGGGTCCTCAACGGCGGATGGGAAGAGAGCAGAAACCAACCGAATGTGTCAAAACTAAATCCGCCACATCACAGTTTGATGCACACCCGATCAGCGTTTGACCACTGTGGAAAACGCCAATAGAAGGCAGCCTTAACCGGGTTCCCTCACCGGGCAGGGCGTATCCTCATGTCGCACAACACATTCGGCCACCTCTTTCGAGTCACCACCTGGGGTGAAAGCCATGGCGCCGCGCTCGGCTGCGTTGTCGACGGCTGCCCGCCCGGCATCCGCTTCAAGCGCGAGGATATCCAGGCCGAGCTCGACCGCCGGCGGCCCGGACAGTCGCGCTTCGTCACCCAACGCCGCGAGCCGGACGAGGTCAAGATCCTGTCCGGCTTCATCCTCGACGAGGACGGCGAGACGATGATCACCACTGGCACGCCGGTGTCGATGCTGATCGAGAATGTCGACCAGCGCTCCAAGGACTATGGCGAGATCGCCCGCCAGTATCGGCCAGGCCATGCCGACTACACCTACGACGTCAAATACGGCCTGCGCGATCACCGCGGCGGCGGCCGCTCCTCGGCGCGTGAGACGGCAGCGCGGGTCGCGGCGGGCGCCCTGGCGCGCAGGATAGTGCCCGGCATGGTGGTGCGCGGCGCGCTGGTCTCGATGGGCGAAAAGTCCATCGACCGCGCCAACTGGAACTGGAATTTCGTCGGCGACGCCGAGAACCCGTTCTTCACTCCGGATCCGGCCTCGGTCCCGGTCTTCACCGCCTATCTCGACGGCATCCGCAAGGCTGGCTCTTCGGTCGGCGCGGTGATCGAGATCGTCGCCGACGGCGTGCCGCCCGGCCTCGGCGCGCCGATCTACGCCAAGCTCGACCAGGACATCGCCTCCGGCCTGATGTCGATCAACGCCGTCAAGGGCGTCGAGATCGGCAATGGTTTCGAGGCGGCCCGCATCACCGGCGAACAGAACGCCGATGAGATGCGCATGGGCAATGACGGCAAGCCGGTGTTCCTGTCCAACAATGCCGGCGGCATACTGGGCGGCATCTCGACCGGCCAGGCGATCGTCGCCCGCTTCGCCGTCAAGCCGACCTCGTCGATCCTGACCCCGCGCCAGTCGATCGACAAGGATGGCAAGGATGTCGAGGTGATGACCAAGGGCCGCCACGACCCGTGCGTCGGCATCCGCGCCGTGCCGATCGGCGAGGCCATGGTTGCCTGCGCGATCGCAGATCATTATCTGCGGCACAGAGGACAGACAGGGAAGGGAGTAGGCAGTAGGGATTAGGCAGTAGACCGCCCGACACAGCCATTTTCTTTCTTCTACTGCCTACTGCCTACTGCCTACTGCCTACTGCCTAATTCCTGCGAGCGAAGCGAGCGCCGATGCCTTACGACCAGAAGAAGATCGTCGAAGCGATCCGTGCCTTCGAGCGCGGCGAGATCGTCGTCGTCATGGACGATGACGGGCGCGAGAACGAGGGTGACCTGATCGTCGCCGCCGTCCACTGCACGCCGGAGAAGATGGCCTTCATCGTGCGCAACACCTCCGGCATCGTCTGCACGCCGATGCTGCGCGAGGACGCGAGGCGGCTGAACCTCGCGCCGATGGTGGCGGACAATGATTCCGCGCACACCACTGCCTTCACGGTCAGCATCGATTTCAAGCACGGCACGACAACAGGCATTTCCGCCGACGACCGCACGCTCACCGTGCGCAACCTTGCCAATGGCAATGTCGGCCCGTCGGATTTCGTGCGTCCCGGCCACATCTTCCCGCTGATCGCGCGCGAAGGCGGCGTCTTGATGCGCTCCGGCCATACGGAGGCCGCGGTCGATCTCTGCAAGCTCGCCGGTCTGCCGCCGGTCGGCGTCATCTCTGAACTGGTCAATGACGACGGCACGGTCAAGCGCGGGCCGCAAGTGCAGGCCTTTGCCGAGGAACATGGGCTGAAGCAGGTCTCGGTCGCCGACCTCATCGCCTATCGCCAGCGCAAGGAGACGCTGGTCGAACGCGTCGCCTGCTCCGACATCGACACGCCCGGCGGCAAGGCCCAGGCCTTCACCTACACGCTGCCCTGGGATTCCATGCACCATCTCGCGGTCGTCTTCGGCGACATCCGCGATGGCGAGGAGGTGCCGGTACGGCTGCATTCGGAAGATGTCGTCACCGACGTCTTCGGCACCAGCCACCGGCTCGACGGCATCATGAGGGCGATGGGCGAGCGCAGGCGCGGCGTCATCGTCTATCTGCGTGAAGGCTCGGTCGGTGTCGCCCATCAGGAGCGTAAGCGGCCCGCGAGCGGCGAGCGCGAGGACCACGAAGAAGCCCTCCGCCGCGAGAACGAATGGCGCGAGATCGGCCTTGGCGCCCAGATTCTCAGGGACCTGGGCATCTCCTCGATCAACCTGATCGCCTCGCGCGAGCGCCACTATGTCGGTCTTGAAGGATTTGGCATCCATATCGCCAAAACGGAGATTCTGTAGTCCGTCGAAGGACCTGACGCGCCAGAGGTCCTAGCGGCAGTCTGATTGATGGAGCCTCCGCGACGCAGGCGATTGGCGGAAGCCTCCGCGACGTCGTCATCCACGGGCGGAGCAAGGAGCGAAGCGACGCGCGCAGACCCGAGGATCCATTCCGTGACCTCGAAGCGCCGCGACGGTGCAGAATTCTGCTCCGCTGCGCTCTATGATCAAGGTCACGGAATGGATCCTCGGGTCTGCGCTCCGCTTCGCGTCGCTCCGCCCGTGGATGACGAAGTCGCGAGGGTCTCGGCCAATTCCGAACGCTGGCGAAACGAGTGCTGGACGCTTCGTTCGATCACTCCGCCGGAACCACCGCCTCGCCGCTGTCCACATCGCAATCGTCCGTCGCCAACCGGCATTGACCGGCGAGCACGGTGACGAGCGCGATGGCGCCGGCCGCGACCGAAACCCAAAACCCGTTCTGCGGACCGAAAGTGTCGACCATCCAGCCGGCGGCGAAGGAACCCAGCGCCATGCCGATGCCGATGCCGGTCGTCACCCAGGTGACGCCTTCGGTGAGCATCGCCGGCGGCACGTGGCGCTCGATCAGGCCGAAGGCGGTGATGAAGGTCGGCGAGATCGCGACGCCGCTGACGAACACCGCCAGCGCCAGCGTCGGCACCGTGTCAACGAAGAGGAGCGGCAAGGTGGTGAGCGCGATCACGGTGACTGCAAGGGCCAATTGCCGCTGCAGCGGCACCTTGAGGCTGAGCGCGCCGACGATGATGCCCAGCACGAAGGATCCCAGTGCATAGACGCCGATGACGAGGCTCGCCGCCTCAGGCTGGCCAAGCTCCTTGGTCATCGCCACCGTCGTCACTTCCGTCGTGGCGAAGGTCGCGCCGACGAATATCAGTGCGAAGGTGATGATCTGCACCGGCCGCAGGCGGATCGCCGAGCCGGCCGCGCCATGTTCGGCCGGGCGGACCGGCGGCTCGGACGAGCGCTGCAGCAGGAATGCCGCCGAGCCGAGCGCAAGCAGCAATGTGCTGACCACCATGCCGGCTTCCGGGAACAGCGCGGCGCTCAAGCCCACCGACAGCGAGGCGCCGGCGACATAGACCAGTTCGTCGGCGGCCGATTCGAAGGCGAACGCCGTGTTGAGCTCCGGCCGGTCGCGGAAGATCTCGGTCCAGCGCGCCCGGACCAGCGCCGGGATGCTGGGCATGGCGGCGGCAAGTAGCGCCGAGCTGAACAACGTCCAGATAGGCCAGTGCTGGTTGGCCGCGACGATCAATGTCGCGAAGGAAAGCACCGAGACGAGCGTCATGGGTGCTGCGATCGCCGTCTGGCCACGTCGGTCCACCAGCCGCGACACTTGCGGCGACAGGAAAGCATTGACCAGCGCATAGGTCGCCGAGACGGCGCCGGCCAGCCAGTATTCGCCATGTGTCTGCGACAGCATCGCCACGATGCCGATCGGGGCCATGGCGATCGGCAAGCGCGCGATGAAAGCCGCCGCGGCAAAGCCTTTCGTGCCGGGAGCCCGAAAGATGTCCGAATAAGGGTTTCGCATGATCCTGCTCCTCGACAACGGCGCATACTAAAATTACATACGCTGCGTATGACTGTGAGATAGTTCATACGCCACGTATGTCAATTGGCATACGAGGCGTATGTGAGTAGGGCCAGAACCATGCACAGACCGCGCAAGGAGATGATCGCCGAGACGCGCGCCAAGCTGATCGCGGCCGCTCGCCATGCTTTCGGCACGATCGGCTATGCCGAGGCCTCGATGGACGATTTCACCGCGTCGGCCGGCCTCACGCGCGGCGCGCTCTACCATCATTTCGGCGACAAGAAGGGACTGCTGCAGGCGGTGATCGCGGAGATCGACGGCGAAATGGCTGTGCGGGTGAACGAGGTGGCTTCGAAAGCGCCGACCCGCTGGCAGCATTTCGTCGACGAATGCACCACCTATATCGAGATGGCGCTCGAGCCGGAAATCCAGCGCATCATGTTCCGCGATGGCCCGGCGGTGCTCGGCGATCCGGCGCAGTGGCCGAATGCCAGCGCCTGCACCGCCTCGATGACCAACCATCTGACCAGGCTGCAGGAAGAGGGCGAGGTCGTTCCGGAGCTTGATCCCGAGACGACCTCACGGCTGATCAATGGCGCCAGCAGCCAGGCCGCGCAGCGCATCGCCAATTCGACGGACCCCGAGGCGACCTCGAAAAAAGCGATCACGGCCTTCAAGCAGTTGCTCGAAGGCTTGCGCAAGAAGCCTTGACGGCACGCTCGGGTAATCAAGCCACCGGCTTATGCACCGGTTTCGGGCCGGCGCAACCCTGCCGCGATTGACAATCGCCGGGGCGAGCGCATCCTCCACCGCCAACTCTGAAGGTGAGGGGAGTCGGGGCCATGTGGGACTTCAGCATCGCCAGATCCGTGTCGATCATGATGCGGACATGGCCGTTCATCGTCTTTCGCATGATCGTCTATTTTGGCATCACGGTCGCCTACATCATGGCGACCGGTACGGGCGCCAGCGTCGGCTACGGCGTCGGCCACATCTCCACCGATCCCGACGGCCCGATGTCCTTCGCGCTGTGGGGTGGCGTGGTCGGCTTCGGCGTCGTCTCGATCGCCGTCTACTGGATACGCGAATACATCCTCTATGTGTTGAAAGCGGGCCATATCGCCGTCATGGTGCATCTGATCGACGGCCAAGATGTCCCCGACGGCCAGGGCCAGATCGCCTACGCGAAGGAAGTGGTCACCCAGCGTTTTGCCGAGGCCAACATCCTTTTCGTCGTCGACCAGCTGGTCAAGGGCGCCATCCGCGCCATCACCGGCCTGATCGGCGGCATCGCCGCCTTCCTGCCCATTCCGGGCCTGAGCGGCATCGTCAGCTTCATCAACACGGTGATCCGCGTGTCGCTGACCTATGTCGACGAAATCATCCTCGGCTACAATATCCGCATCAATTCGAGCTCGCCTTTCGAGACGGCAAGGCAAGGCGTCGTGCTCTACGCGCAGAACGGCAAGCACATGGTCAAGAACGCCGTCTGGTTGGCGGCGATCATGTGGGGCGTGTCCTTCGTCATCTTCCTGTTGATGCTGGCGCCCGCGGCGGCCATTCTGTGGGTCATGCCGGGCCAGCTTGCCGGCTGGGCCTTCGT
This sequence comes from Mesorhizobium sp. B2-8-9, assembly GCF_006439475.1. Classification (NCBI taxonomy): domain Bacteria; kingdom Pseudomonadati; phylum Pseudomonadota; class Alphaproteobacteria; order Hyphomicrobiales; family Phyllobacteriaceae; genus Mesorhizobium; species Mesorhizobium sp. B2-8-9. The sequence goes on from NZ_VFTQ01000027.1 coordinate 95,618, forward strand.
GCTGGCCATCGTCTTCGCCTGGGCCTTCAAGGCAGCCTTCATCGAGCCCTTCGCCATCGCCTCGCTGATGCAGGTCTATTTCGAAGCCATCGAAGGCCAGGCGCCCAATCCCGAATGGGACCGCCGGCTCGCCGAGACCTCGTCCAAATTCAGGGAACTGCGCGACAAGGCGCTGGGCTCTTTCGGCGGCGGCTCGCGCTGGGATACGCCGAGGGCCGCCTGATCATGGCTTTGATGCGCTGCCGAGCTTTGCGATTGCCGATTTAAGCGGCGCCTCGCCGGCGCCGCGAAACGTCTCGCTCATGACCAGTT
>NZ_VFTQ01000028.1:0-85948 GCF_006439475.1 Mesorhizobium sp. B2-8-9
GATCTGCGTGGTCGAGATGTCGGCATGGCCAAGAAGTTGCTGAACGGCTCTGAGATCGGCGCCGTTCTGCAGGAGATGGCTGGCAAAAGCATGGCGAAGCACATGCGGCGAGATCTTCGTCGACGCTATGCCGGACCGAGCGGCCAACCCCTTGAGATCGCGGGCGAAAACCTGCCGGGAGACATGGCCGCTGTCGGAAGAGGCCGGAAACAGGAACGGGCTCTCGGCAAAAGCCGGCCGCTCGGCCCTTACGGCGAGCCAGGCACGCATGGCGGCGCGCGCCTTGGTCGAGAGCGGCACCATGCGTTCCTTGTCGCCCTTGCCTCGCACCATGAAGAAGCGATCGTCGCGCAACGCCACCGTGACCGGCAGGCCGACCAGTTCCGACACGCGCAAGCCCGTTGCGTAGAGCACTTCGACCAGCGCGTGCAGGCGCAACGCGGCCAGCCTGTCGCCGTCTGGCCCGGATTCTCCGGCTTCCTGCGCTGCCCGGTCGAGCAGGCGCCCGGTCTCGGCTTCGCTCATCGTCTTCGGCAGCGGCCGGCCCTTGCGCGGGCTGTCCAGCGTGCCGGTCGGGTCGTCGCCGCGCAGCCCTTCGGCATAGAGGAATTTGAAGAACTGGCGGATCGCTGACAATTTGCGCGCCTGCGAGGTCGGCGCGAAGCCGCGCGCGGCGATGTCGTCGAGATAGGCGCGGATGTCGGCCGATCCCGCGCCCGCCAGTCCGCCCTTGATCGCCTCGGAAGCATCCTCCAGGTCGCGACGATAGGACGAAAGCGTGTTCTCGGCCGCGCCTCGCTCGGCGCTCATCATCTCGAGGAAGGCTTCGATGCGGGCGGCGCTGTTCATCGGGCCGGGATCAGCTCTTTGTCGGTGTTCGTGGGTCAGTTTTTCTTCGGGTTGAGCTTTTCAGCCGGAATGCGGATGCTCATTTCTGCTTTTTTCGGCTCCACGAACATCGCCAGCGCGAACATCGCGCCATAGGCAATGCCTGCAAGAACCGCCAGCGTCACGACGAAGCGAAACAAAGTCGGCATTCAATTTTCGCCCGTCTTGTTGTTCTGCTTTTCCAAAGCCCTGTGCCCTTATGGGACGCCGATCCGGTCAATTCAAGCACGAAGCATTCCGGTGAACAGGAGGTTTTGCCGGGGAAGCTTCGCGGCCGTTTGTCCGGCCGTGCTTGACGCAAACAGGCTTTTGATGTCGATACGGCGCAAAGAGGCCCCGATGAACGCTCTGCCACCAAATCCGACGGACGAAGGCCGCGCCGCGCTGATCGAACGGCTCGGAAGCCGGTCGATCGTCTTCGTCGGACTGATGGGCGCCGGCAAGACCGCGATCGGCCGCAAGGTGGCGGCGATGCTGTCGCTGCCCTTCATGGACAGCGACCAGGAGATCGAAAGCGTCTCGCGCATGACGGTGCCGGAGTTGTTCGAGCGCTATGGCGAGCCGGAATTCCGCGCGCTGGAGCAGCGGGTGATCCTGCGCCTGCTGGAGAACGGACCGCAAGTGCTGTCGACCGGCGGCGGCGCCTTTATGAATGCGCAGACGCGCGAGGCGATTTCCGCGCATGGCATATCGGTCTGGCTGAAGGCCGATCTGGATCTGTTGATGGAGCGCGTTTCGAAGAAGCAGAACCGGCCATTATTGAAGAATCCGGATCCGCGTGGCGTGCTGGAGAAGCTGATGGGCGAGCGCTATCCGGTCTACGCCATCGCCGACCTGACGGTGCCGACGCGCGACGATCGCAAGGAGATCATCGCCGGCGAAGTCGTCGCGGCGCTTTGCGCCCATCTCGGCCTCGACGCGATCGCAACGGGCGCTGCGAGCGCCACAACTGGCGAGAATCAGTCGTGAGCAATGCCGAACCGGTGAAGGTCGAGGTCGGACTCGGCGACCGCGCCTATGACATATTGATCGGTTCAGGATTGCTGGCGCGCTCCGGCGAGGAGATCGCGCGCCGGCTTCCCGGTACCCGCGCGGCCATCGTCACCGACGAAAATGTCGCCGCCGCACATCTCGACACGCTGAAGGCTGGGTTGGACAAAGGCGGCATCCAGTCCGCCGTCATCACGCTGCCTGTGGGCGAGAAGACCAAGAGCTTCGTCCATCTGGAGGAAGTGGTCGACGGCGTGCTCGCGGCAAGGCTCGAACGCCGCGACGTGGTGATCGCGCTCGGCGGCGGCGTCATCGGCGACCTTGCCGGCTTTGCTTCCGGCATTGTGCGCCGCGGTATGAATTTCGTGCAGATACCGACCTCGCTGCTGGCGCAGGTCGATTCTTCCGTCGGCGGCAAGACCGGCATCAACAGCGCGCGCGGCAAGAACCTCGTCGGCGTCTTCCACCAGCCCAGGCTGGTGCTTGCCGACACCCAGGTGCTCGACACGCTGCCGATCCGCGAGTTCCGCGCCGGCTATGCCGAGCTTGCCAAATACGGGCTGATCGACCGCCCGGCCTTCTTCGCCTGGCTCGAACAGAACTGGGGGCAAGTCCTCGCCGGCGGTCCGGCGCGGGTCGAGGCGATCGCCGAGGCCTGCCGCGCCAAGGCCGACGTCGTTGCCCGCGACGAGTTCGAGACCGGCGACCGCGCCTTGCTCAATCTCGGCCACACTTTCGGTCATGCGCTCGAAGCTGCCACGCAGTATGACGGGAGCCGGCTCGTCCATGGCGAGGGCGTCGCCATCGGCATGGCGCTGGCGCACCGCTTCTCGGCGCGTCTCAACCTGGCGAGTCCGGACGACGCGGAGCGCGTCGAAGCGCATCTGCGCGCCGTCGGCCTGCCTTGGCGGATGGCCGACATTCCGGGCGAGCTGCCGGACGCCGAGGCGCTGCTCGGCTTCATCACCCAGGACAAGAAGGTCTCGCGCGGCGCGCTGACCTTCATCCTGACGCGCGGCATCGGCCAGGCTTTCATCGCCAAGGACGTGCCGTCGTCGGAAGTGCTCTCCTTCCTCAAATCGAGCCATCCCGGATGGCTCGAGATGAGCCATCCCAGATGAACGGCGCCGGCTGGATCGTCGCCGCCGTCCTTGCCGCCATCGTGCTTTTGGCGCTTTTCTTCCGCGCCCGATTGCTTGCCGCTTGCGGCTATGCGCTGCGGCCGATCGAGCCGCCGCAGCGGTCCGAGCGCAATGGCAAGGATGAAGACGGCGACGAACCCCGGCGCGATGACACGGCTGCCGAGGAGCGCAATCGGCTTGAGGGCCTGTTCGATCTCGACGAGCTCGAAGTGTCGGATGTCATGGTCCACCGCACCAATATGCGCTCGGTCAATGCCGACAATGCGCCGGAAGCGGTGGTGCGCGAGATCCTGCAGAGCCCGCACACCCGCATGCCGCTGTGGAAGGGCTCGCTCGACAACATCGTCGGCGTGTTGCATGCGAAGGATCTGCTGAGGGCCCTCAACGAGGTCGGCAACGATTTTTCGCGGATCGACGTCATGAAGATCGCGGCCAAGCCGTGGTTCGTGCCGGACACCACCACCTTGCAGGAGCAGCTCAACGCCTTCCTGAGGCGCAAGGCGCATTTCGCCATCGTCGTCGACGAGTATGGCGAGGTCGAAGGGCTGGTGACGCTGGAAGACATCATCGAGGAGATCGTCGGCGAGATCGCCGACGAGCACGACATCGACATGCAGGGTGTGAAGAAAGAAGCGGACGGCTCGGTCGTCGTCGACGGCACGGTGCCAATCCGCGATTTGAACCGCGCGCTCGACTGGGACCTGCCCGACGAGGAAGCCACGACGATCGCCGGCCTCGTCATTCATGAGACGCAGTCGATCCCGGAGGAAAAGCAGGCCTTCACCTTCCACGGCAAGCGTTTCGTGGTGATGAAGCGCGAGAAGAACCGCATCGCCAGATTGAGGATACGTCCCGCCAGCGAGGGCTAAGGCGTGCCGATGTCCGGCGATGCCGCTCAGAGTTCCTTGGTCCAACGCTCGCTGAGTATCGCGCCGGTACCGGCATCGATTGCCGCCAGGCTGACATCATAGCCCCAGAGGTTGCGGATATGGCGCAGCGTCGCGTCGCGGCTCTGGCCCTCGAGCATGACGCCGTCCTTGACCGTGTGCTGGAGCCGCAGATGCCGGTCGCCGAGCAGGTCGACGTCAACCACCTGGATGTCGGGACGGTTGGCGCCGATATCGTAGCTTTGCGCCAACGCCGACCTTATCTTGCCATAGCCGCGCTCATTGTGAATCGAGGCTACCTCATAGTGCGGCTCGTCGGCACCGTCGGCCAGCACGAAGAGCCGCCATTTGCGGATCAGCCTTGGGCTCAGATACTGCCGGATGAAGGATTCGTCGCGATGGTTGGCCCAGGCGTCGAGCAAGGTGTCGCGCCAGTCGCCGCGGCCGGCGATGTCGGGAAACCAGTCGCGGTCCTCGGCGGTCGGCGCGGTCGAGATGCGCTGGATGTCCTGCATCATGTCGAGACCCAGCGCATAAGGATTGATGCCGGAAAAGCGGGGGTCGTCATAGGCCGGCTGGAAGACCACGTTCGAGTGGTTGCGCAGGATTTCGAGCATGGCGCCTTCGCTGATGCGGCCACGGTCGAACAGCATGTTCATGAGCGTGTAATGCACGAAGGTCGCGCAACCTTCGTTCATCACCTGGGTCTGCCGCTGCGGATAAAAATATTGCGCGATGACGCGCACGATCCTGACGATCTCGCGCTGCCAAGGCTCGAGGACGAGACTGTTCTTCTCGAGGAAATAGAGCAGGTTCTCTTCCGGTAGATTGAGCGATTTCTTCCGCTCGGCCGCGTCGTCGTCACCGGCTGTTTTGGTATCGCCACTCTCTTGCGAAGGCGGCAGTGTCCGCCAGAGATCGTTGAACGAACGCTCCTCGTATTCCAGGCGCTCGCGCAGCCCTTCGCGCTGCTGCTCGGACGACAGTCTCGGCGGCCGATGATAGCGAAACACCCCCTGCTCCATCAGCGCGTGGGCCGAATCCAGGATCGCCTCCACGGCCGCCATGCCATGCCGCTCCTCGCATCGGGCTATGTAGCTCTTGGCAAAATCCAGATAGCTCAGGATGCCGCCGGCGTCCGTCCATTGCCGGAAAAGGTGATTGTTCTTGAAGAAATGATTGTGTCCCAGCGCGGCATGCGCCGTCACCAAAGCCTGCAGGGCCATGGTGTTTTCTTCCATGAGGTAGACGATGCAGGGATTGGAGTTGATGACCAGTTCATAGGCCAGACCGCGTGCGCCCTTGCGGTACAGCAGTTCGTTGTAGAGGAAGTGCTTGCCGAATGACCAATGCCGGTACATCAGCGGCATGCCCACCGACGAATAGGCGTCGAGCATCTGCTCGGAAGAGATGATCTCCATCTGCACCGGGTAGATATCGAGATGAAGCTCTTCGAGGCCGATCGCTTCGATCTCGTCATAGACCCGGGACAGCTTGTTGAAATCCCAGTCCGACCCGGAAAACAGCAATTCGGATTTGCGCGCCTGACTGACCATCGGCCTATGTTCCTTCGAGCCTCAGTCCTCAAGCGCTCTTGCGCAGATCAGGTTGCCTGGCGAAGAGCTCGCGGAAGACCGGGTATATGTCGGCCGGCGCGGCGATGCGCCTCATCTGGAAATTCGGCCATTTTCCGTCGACGGCGTTGTAGGCGCGCCAGAGCGATGTGCCGTTCTCGGTCGAGCCGAAAATGTGGCTTTCCCGCTCGTCGATGATCTCCACATAGGCGAAATACTGGCAAAGCCGCATCAGCTTGCGGTCGAGCAGTTCTATGCAGCGCTCGGAATCGGTGGCGAAATTGTCGCCGTCGGAGGCCTGTGCGGCGTAGATGTTCCATTCTGCGACCGGGTAGCGTTCCTCGATGATGCGGTGCATTTCCTCGAGCGCGGTGGAGACGACCGTGCCGCCGCTTTCGGTGTGGTAGAAGAACGTATGCTCGTCCACCTCCTTGGCTTCGTGAGTGTGGCGGATGAAGACGACCTCGGTGCGTTCGTAGCGCCGTGTCAGAAACAGATGCAGCAGCACGAAGAAGCGTTTGGCCAGATCCTTCTCGCGCTCTCCCATCGAGCCGGAGACGTCCATCAAACAGAACATCACCGCGCTGGCGTTCGGCACCGGCTGGGGATCGAAGCGATTGAATCGGATATCGACCGGATCGACATAGGCAATTCGCCTGCGCCTGCGCTCGATCCGGTCGAACTCCTCGCGCAGGGCAGCGATGCGTTCGCTCATGGCCGTGCTTGCCGGCTTCGCTTCAAGCTCGGCAATCTGCAGGGCGATTGCGTCCAACTCCGCCTGCTTGGGGCGTCTGAGCGCGATGCGGCGCCCATGGCTGTTGCGCATCGTGCGCCCGACATTGATGTTGGTCGGCGCTCCGCTTGCCGTGAAGCCTGCCCGTCTCGGCTTGAAGCTCAGTATCTGCTTGAGATTGAGCTTGACCAGATCCGGCAGTTCGAGGTCCTCGAAGAAAAGGTCGAGCACTTCCTCGCGTGACAGCACAAAGCGGAAGTCGTCTTCGGATTCCGTGGTCCCTGGAGCCGATCCGTAGCCTCCTCCGCCGCCCGGTTTGGAGATGAGATCGCCAGGGCTGAATGTCCTGTTGCCGGGCAGGATGTGCTGGCGCCTGCCGCTTTCCTTGTCGTCGCCGAAGGTCGGTTCGCTGGTGCCCTTGCGAGGCATCGGCACGGCATGCTCGCGGTCAATGTCGGCGATACGACCTGTCCGGACGTGGTCGCGGATGCTGCGCTTGAGCTCATCACGGGCGCGCCGGAGGAAGCGCTGGCGATTGCCCAGGCTCTTGTCCTTAGGGTTCAGGCGGCGGTCGATGAAGATCGGCATGGAACCGTCCCGGCTTTGCTCAACCCGCCTTGTTCACGCGCATATACCAGTCGACCAGCCGGCGAACCTGCCGCTGGGTGTAGCCGCGTTCCACCATACGCTGCACGAATTCGTTGTGCCGCTTCTCCGTGACACTGTCCTGCTTGGAGCCGAAGCTGATCACCGGCAGCAGGTCCTCGACCTGGCCGAACATGCGCTTCTCGATGACCTCGCGAAGCTTTTCATAGCTCGTCCAGGAGGGATTGCGGCCGTGGTTGCGCGCCCGGGCACGCAAGGTGAATTTGACCACTTCGTTGCGGAAGTCCTTGGGGTTGGCGATGCCGGCCGGTTTTTCGACCTGCGACAATTCCTTATCGAGCACCTCGCGGTTGAGGATCTGGCCAGTGTCGGGGTCCTTGTAGTCCTGATCCTCGATCCAGGCGTCGGCATAGGCGATGTAGCGGTCGAAGAGGTTCTGACCGTACTCGCTGTAGGACTCCAGATAGGCCTTCTGGATCTCATGGCCGATGAACTCGGCATAGCGCGTCGCGAGTTCCGACTTGATGAATTCGAGGAAGGCGGCCTCCGTTTCCTTCGGGAATTGCTCGCGCTTGATGGCCTCCTCGAGGATGTACATCAGGTGCACGGGATCGGCCGCCACCTCCTTGGTGTCGTAGTTGAACGTCTGCGACAGGATCTTGAAGGCAAAGCGCGTGCTGACCCCGGTCATGCCCTCGTCGACGCCAGCAGCGTCGCGATACTCCTGGACCGACTTGGCCTTGGGGTCGATCTCCTTGAGGTTCTCGCCGTCATAGGCGCGCATCTTGGTGTAGAGCGGCGAGTTCTCGTGCTCGGCAAGGCGGGTCGAGACGGTGAAGCGGCTGAGAATGTCCAGCACTTCGGGCGCGCAGGGGCTGTTTGCCAGCTCGCTCTCGCGCAGCAGCTTCTCGTAAATGTGCCTCTCCTCGGTAACACGAAGGCAATAGGGAACCTTGACCACGAGGATGCGGTCGAGGAAGGCTTCGTTGTTCTTGTTGTTCTTGAACTGCTGCCATTCCGATTCGTTGGAATGGGCCACGACGATGCCCTGATAGGGGAAGGCACCGAAATTCTCGGTGCCGTTGTAGCTGCCTTCCTGGGTTGCCGTCAGCAATGGGTGCAGGACCTTGATGGGCGCCTTGAACATCTCGACGAATTCGAGCAGCCCTTGCGTGGTCCGGTTGAGGCCGCCGCTGTAGGAGTAGGCGTCCGGGTCGGACTGGCTGAAGTGCTCCAACTGCCTGATGTCGACCTTGCCGACCAGGGCCGAGACATCCTGATTGTTCTCGTCGCCGGGCTCGGTCTTGGCGATGGCGATCTGGCGCAGCCGCGACGGCATCAGCTTGACCACGCTGAATTTGGAGATGTCGCCCGACAGTTCGTCGAGGCGCTTGGCCGCCCAGGGCGAAATCAGTCCGTTCAGGCGGCGGCGGGCGATACCGTATTTATCCTCCAGCAGATCGCCCATGCGATCGGGATGGAAAAGGCCGAGCGGCGATTCGAAGACCGGGCTGATCTTATTGCCGACCTTGAGCGTGTAGATCGGGCGCTCCTCCATCAGCTTCTTCAGCCGTTCGGCCAGTGAGGATTTGCCGCCGCCGACCGGGCCGAGGAGATAGAGGATCTGCTTGCGCTCCTCGAGGCCCTGCGAGGCATAGCGGAAATATCCGGCGATGCGCTCGATCGTATCCTCCATTCCGTAGAAATCGGAGAAGGAGGGATAGATCTTGATGGTGCGGTTGGAGAAAATGCGGCCGAGCCGCTCGTCCTTGCTGGTGTCGACCAGGTTCGGCTCACCGATCGCCTCGACCATGCGTTCGGGCGCCGACGCATACATGGATTTGTCTTCGCGGCAGGCCAGGAGATATTGCTGCAGGCTGATCTCTTCCTGAGCCGCGTTGGAATAAATCTCCGAAAACAGATCGAAGACGTCTGATTGGTTCTCGCGCATGGTGCTTTGCCTCGGAGCCGGTGGGCTGCCAATCGGCTCATCGCTGCATCAACTGCCGGAAAGCACTCTTTGTTCCCTTCACATGAAGGATAGCGCATGCAATCTGGCATTGACCCGGGGGATACCCGACGCGGCCGAAAATGCTCGCCCGAGAAATACGTGGTGATTGCCGGCGGAGCTTCAAGGTCCTGATTTGGTTTGCTGCCCACAAGTTGTCATTATTGATCCAATCGAGGTGCGCGGCGCGCTTGCGCCGCAACCTGGCCGGAGATGACGATGATCGATCGACGCGGCTTTATCGCGGCATGCCTGGGGGCGCTGCTGCCGGCAGGTGCGTCAGCCGCCAGGCGTCCGGGCCGGCAGGCATCGCAAACCCTCGATTACGGTCCGGCCAGGCTCGATGTCTACGCGCCGGACGGCGCAAACAACCTGCCGGTGGTTTTCTTTGTCCATGGCGGCGCCTGGCGGTTCGGCAAACGCGGCCAGATCGGCTCAAAGCCGGACTTCCTGCTCGCCAATGGCTTCGTGTTCGTCTCGATCGATTACCGCATGCTGCCGGGAGCCGATGTCGCCACCCAGGCCGGCGACGTCGAAAAAGCCTACGCCTATGTGCGCGCCAACATCGCCCGATACGGCGGCGATCCCAGTCGCATCGTCGGCATGGGCCATTCGGCCGGGTGCCATCTGATCGCGCTGACCGGCATGCGCGGCGGTTTGCCCGGTGTCGCCGCGCTGATCCTGGACGATACCAGGGCCTATGATCTTGCGGCGCTTTCCAGGAATGGCGGCATGATGGGCGCCTATGCGCGTGCCTTTCCCGACCCGACACAATGGGCGGCGCTATCGCCGTCGACCTATGTCGAAGGCAGGAAACATCCGCCGACCTTCATCGCCTATTCGCGCGCGCCCGGGCGGGGCGAAGCGTCGAAGGCTTTCGCGGAACGCCTGCGCGCCACCGGCGCCAAGGTCACGCTGTTCGACGGCAGCGCCTATACGCATATGTCGATCAATCGCGATTTCGGCCAGGACGGCGACGCCTTGACCGCGGCTGTATTGGCCTTCCTCAAGGCGAGCGTCGGCTGAGAGCTTACCAGCGCGTCTTCTCGCCGGGTGCCGCCGGCTCGATCGCCAGCGCATGCACGCCGGCTTTCAATTCGTCCGCGAGCAATTCGTTGACGGCACGGTGGCGCTCGATGCGAGCCATGCCGGCAAAGCTCGGCGAAACGATGCGAACGCGAAAATGCGTCTCGCCGCCGCCGTCGAACGTCGCGTGGTGGCCGGACTCGACGTGATGATGCCCGGCGTGAAGGTGGCTCTCATTGATGACCGCTAGCCGTTCGGGCGAAAATGCCGCTTTCAGCTTGTTTTCGATTGTCGACTGTATGGACATCCGGGTTTCCCTTCCCCACATCTGCGGCATAGCCGCAAAATCTTGAATTCGACCGCTTTTAAGCCGCGATTCAGCGGTTAGGGCGATCATCGGCGAAATGTCAATTCTTGTTTCGCACATGCGAACAGCCCATAAATGGGTGAGATGAAAGCGTACCCCAAATATTTCGAGAAAATTCGAATTCGGCCGGAGAAGGACGCGGAGCTGAAGTCGCGCGCCCCGATCTGCCAGTGGGACGGCTGCAACGAAGCCGGCACGCATCGCGCGCCGGTCGGGCGCCTCAAGGAGGGCGAGTATTTTCGCTTCTGCTTCGACCATGTGCGCGAATACAACAAGGGCTTCAATTACTTCTCCGGCGTGTCGGACACTGAGATCGCCCGCTTCCAGAAGGAGGCGCTGACCGGCCACAGGCCGACATGGCGCATGGGCGCCAATGGCGGCGGGACGCGCTCGGCGCCGGATTTCGCGCAGCAGCGTTCGGGACGGGCCGGCTACTACAACCGCATGCGCGATCCCTTCAACCTGTTCAGCGGCGGAGCACGCGAGCCGCGCGAGCGCAAGGCAAAGCCACTTGAGGCCAAGGCGCTGGAAACGCTTGGCCTTGACACAAAGGCGACTGGTCAGGACATCAAGGCGCGCTATAAGGAACTCGTTAAGCGCCACCATCCGGATGCGAATGGCGGCGACAGAGGTTCGGAAGACCGGTTCCGCGATGTGCTGCAGGCCTATCGCGTGCTCAAGCAAGCAGGATTGTGCTGAGCGGCCCCACGGTACCAAGTCGTTTTTCCAACTTTCATATGGTTGGAAAAGGCTCTAAGACCGCCCCCGGACAAAATCGATTGCCGGCGAAACGCGGCGTTTCGCCCGTGGAGACGTTGATAGTGATGAACAAGGTCGATCGCGACATCGCCAACCTGCCCGACACGACCGTGCCGGTGAAGGAGAAATTCGGCTTCGATTCCAAGATGATCGTTCCCGCATATTCGGCGGCGACGGAGCATGTGCCGGACATCGACCCGGACTATCTGTTCGACAAGGCGACGACACTGGCGATCCTCGCCGGCTTTGCCTACAACCGCCGCGTCATGGTGTCGGGCTATCACGGCACCGGCAAGTCGACGCATATCGAGCAGGTCGCAGCGCGGCTCAACTGGCCCTGCGTGCGCGTCAACCTCGACAGCCATGTCAGCCGCATCGACCTCGTCGGCAAGGACGCCATCGTCGTCAAGGAAGGGCTGCAGGTCACCGAATTCCGTGACGGCATCCTGCCCTGGGCCTATCAGCACAATGTGGCGCTCTGCTTCGACGAATATGATGCCGGCCGTCCGGACGTGATGTTCGTCATCCAGCGCGTGCTGGAATCGTCGGGCCGCCTGACCCTGCTCGACCAGAGCCGGGTCATCCGCCCGCACCCTGCATTCCGGCTGTTCGCCACCGCCAACACGGTCGGCCTCGGCGACACCACGGGGCTCTATCACGGCACGCAGCAGATCAACCAGGCGCAGATGGACCGCTGGTCGATCGTCACCACGCTCAATTACCTGCCGCACGACAATGAAGTGAATATCGTGCTGGCCAAGGCCAAGCACTATCGCGACAGCAAGGGCAAGGACATCGTCAACAAGATGGTGCGCGTCGCCGACATGACGCGTTCGGCCTTCATCAACGGCGACCTGTCGACCGTGATGAGCCCGCGCACCGTCATCACCTGGGCCGAGAACGCCGAGATTTTCGGCGATATCGGCATGGCGTTCCGGCTGACCTTCCTCAACAAGTGCGACGAGCTGGAGCGTTCGGTGGTGGCCGAGTTCTACCAGCGCGCCTTCGGTGAGGATCTGCCGGAGAGCGCCGCCAACGTGGTGCTGGGGTAGGCGCGCGGCTGAAGAGGCCTCCAGCCTTTCAGCATGAATCGCGCAGGGAATGATCATGGCGGGTCCAGGCGACAACACGCGCAACAAGCCGAAGAACGGGTCTGAAGCCGACAGCTTCAAGCGCGCGGTGACCGTGTGCATGCGCGCCGTCGCCGGCGACAAGGACCTCGAGGTCGGTTTTGCCAAGGACCGGCCAGCTTTGGCCGGCAACCGCGCGCGCCTGCCCGAACTGCCGAAGAAAGCGTCCCGCAACGACATTGCGATCACGCGCGGCCTGGGCGATTCCATGGCGCTAAAGCGCGCCTGTCACGATCAACGCATCCACAACAGGCTGGCGCCGGAAGGCAAGCTGGCGCGTTCCATCTTCGACGCCGTCGAGCAGGCGCGCGTCGAGGCGATCGGCAGCCGCGCCATGCAGGGCGTGGCCGACAATATCGGTTCGATGCTCGAGGACAAATACGCCAAAGCGAACCTCGTCGACGTCAGGGACAAGGCGGACGCGCCGCTCGAGGAAGCGATTGCGCTGATGGTGCGCGAGAAGCTCACCGGACGTTCCGTGCCGAAGAGCGGCGAGCGGCTGGTCGATCTCTGGCGTCCCTGGATCGAGGAAAAGGCGAGCGGCGAGCTGGACGGCCTGTCGGCCAAGCTCGAGGATCAGCAGGCCTTTGCCCGTGTCGTGCGCGACATGCTGGTTTCCATGGAAATGGCCGAGCAACTCGGCGAAGACCAGGAAACCGACGACTCGGAGGAAAACGAAGAGAACGAGCAGCAGGGCGAGGAACAGAGCGAGGAAGGCGGCGAGGAGGATTCAGGCTCCGAGCAGTCGCAGTCGGAAGATGCCGAAGCCTCCGCCGACGACGAAGAGTCGGCCGAGACCGAAGCGACCGACGCCACCTCCGACGACCTGTCCGATGAGGACGACGCCGACGCCGAGACGCCGGGCGAGGCCAAGCGCAACGACAATCCGTTCCTGAACCTGCCGAAAGAGATCGATTACAAGGTGTTCACCACCGCCTTCGACGAGACGGTGGGCGCCGAGGAACTGTGCGAGGAAGAGGAACTCGACCGGCTGCGCGCCTTCCTCGACAAGCAGCTCGCCAACCTTTCCGGCGTCGTCGGGCGGCTCGCCAACCGGCTGCAGCGCCGGCTGATGGCGCAGCAGAACCGCTCCTGGGATTTCGACCTGGAGGAAGGCTATCTCGATCCGGCTCGCCTGGTGCGCGTCGTCATCGACCCGATGCAGCCGCTGTCCTTCAAGCAGGAGCGCGACACAAAGTTCCGCGACACGGTGGTGTCGCTGGTGCTCGACAATTCGGGCTCCATGCGCGGCCGGCCGATCACCGTCGCCGCGACCTGCGCCGACATCCTGGCGCGCACGCTGGAGCGCTGCGGCGTTTCGGTCGAAATCCTCGGCTTCACCACGCGGGCGTGGAAAGGCGGGCAGGCGCGCGAGAAATGGCTGAAGGATGGCAAGCCGCCTAATCCCGGCCGGCTCAACGACCTGCGCCACATCATCTATAAATCCGCCGATCACCCGTGGCGGCGCGCGCGGCGCAATCTCGGGCTGATGATGCGCGAGGGCCTGCTCAAGGAAAACATCGACGGCGAGGCGCTGCTGTGGGCGCATAACCGGCTGATCGGCCGGCCGGAGCAGCGCAAGATCCTGATGATGATCTCCGACGGCGCGCCGGTCGACGATTCCACGCTGTCGGTCAATCCGGGCAATTACCTGGAACGCCATCTGCGGGCGGTCATCGAGCTGATCGAAACGCGCTCGCCGGTCGAGCTTCTGGCGATCGGCATCGGCCATGACGTCACGCGCTATTATCGCCGCGCCGTCACCATCGTCGATGCCGAGGAACTCGCCGGCGCCATGACCGAGCAGCTCGCCTCGCTGTTCGGCGAGGAGAGCGCACGCGACACGCGGCGCGGCGGATTGCGACGCGCCGGATGATCCTTTCGGGGCGGTGTGCGCGGCGGACGCTTTTCGCCTGCGTGCTGGCCTGCGCATCGCCGGCAATTGCCGCTCCAGGAACTCCCGTCGCAACAGTCGGGATTTCGGCGCGGCCGATCAGCCAGTTCCATATCGGCCGCGACGAGACGCGGTTCGGGCCGCTTGAATTCGTCGGCGGGCTGGAGATGACTTCGCAGGCGCGCGATTTTGGCGCGCTGTCGGCCTTTCGCTTTCTGAAGCCGGGCAGCGACTTCATCGGCGTCGCCGACACCGGCTTCTGGTTCTTCGGCACGATCACGCATGACGCCGACCGACGTCCGTCGGGCGTTTCGAACTTCCGCATGCAGCAGATGGTCGACGCTTCGGGCCGGCCGATCGACCGGAAATGGAAGGCCGACGCCGAGGGGCTCGCGGTCAGGGACGGTATCGCCACCGTCGGCTTTGAGCGCGACCAGCGCGTCGCCCAGTTCAGGATCGATCCCGACAATATGAAAGCCCCGGTCAGGCAGCTCGACTATCAGGTCCCCGCCGAGGAGCTGCGCCAGAACCGCGGCTTCGAGACCGTCACCCATGCCAATCCTTATGGGCAGCACGCGGGCGGCCTGGTTGTGGTCTCGGAGAGGAGCCTCGATGAAGCCGGCAACGTCTATGCCGCCATCATCGAGGGACCGCATAAGGGCATCTTCACCGTCAGGCGCGACGGCGATTTCGATATAACCGACGGCGCCTTCCTGCCGGTTGGCGACCTGTTGCTGCTGGAGCGCAGTTTTTCGATCGCGCGCGGGGTGAAAATGCGGCTGCGGCGCATCTATGGCGAAAGCGTCGAGAAGGGCGCGGTCGCCGACGGGCCGGTGCTGATGGAAGCCGATGTGGGCTACCAGATCGACAATATGGAAGGGCTGGACGTCTGGACCCGCGACGACGGCGCGCTGATGGTGTCGCTGATATCCGACGACAACCATTCGATCCTGCAGCGCAACCTCTACCTGGAATTCATCCTGCACCAGGATTGACGACGGCTGGTTGGCATGGATTCAGCCGTGCCGACGGTGGACGCCGAGAGATTACCGGCCGACGTGGCGGACTTCGTTCATCACGAAATTGGCCGCGCGCTTGCTCCGGTTGCGGATCTTGAGCGTCGCGGTGTTGTCCACGAAATAGGTATGAAGGATGCTGTCGCGGGTACGGACTTCCGGTCCGACGGTGTCGACCGCGTGCCAGGTGTCGGTGCCGACCGCAAAGGCGTAGCCGGTGTTCGGCGAAAACGACATCCGGTGCGAATTCTCGAAATGCCCGTCCGGCATGCGCTCGGCGAAGCGGGTGCCGATATGGTTGATCGAGTCGTCCTCCGGCAGGTAGAACTGGACCGTGATGCCCTTCCATTTCGTGTCGGTATGGAAGCCGATCTTGTAGCCCGCCACGTCGCGCGTCAGCATCGGCACCGGATACATGCCGACCTTCATGAAGTCCGAGCCGAACCGGCGCTCCAAGCCCGGGGCAAGGCGGCGCATGAATGCGTCCTTAAGCTGCGGCGCGTGCAATGCCTTGCCAACCAGGGACCAGACCGCCCGTTTCTCTTCCGGCAGATGGCGGATGTATTCGGGGTAGAGGTCGATCTTGATCCGCGTTGCGGTGCCGTCGGCCTTGATGTTCACATTGTTGCGTCCCTTGAGCGCACGATATTCGCGCGCCTCCGGCATGGCGGCGCGCATGCGCTGATAAAGGTCCGCCGGGAAAACATCGGTCATTTCCAGATGCCAGAAAGGCTTTTCCACAAAGGCGGCACGGTTCACGGCGTCCACCATGTGGGAGACAACATGCTGCAGCGTTTGTGTGGCTGATGCTGGCGCCGCCGCGCCCTCTATGGCCGACATGGATGTCTTCTCCCCAAGCTAAAACCCCGAATCCAAATTTCTTGAATACATATATCGCCGCCTAAACGAGATGCTAACCAAAGCACAGGCTGGATTGCAACGATCCACGGGACTGATTTCGATAGCGGCTTTCTAAATCACGCAGTGAAATTGCATCAGCGCAGAGCAGGCGTATTGCGAAGGGCGCTGTCGACGATGCTGATATGGCCGCGGGCCGATATTCAACGAACCTTGTAGATCTCGATCGGCTTTCCCGCGGTAGACTGGTCCAGTTCGAGCCACTCAGGCAGGTCGCCCCGCAGCAACGCCGCGACAAGGCCCTTCGGCGCGTCCAGAGCCAGCGATATCTCTTCCGTGTTGCCGCGGCAGATCGCGACCAGCCCGACATGCTCGCGTTCGATGACGGCGCGGGCGGCGTCCGGCGTCCCCATGAAAGCGTCGAGCATGGCGAGATTGCCGCCGACATTGCGGTGGTAAGGGCCGGCCAGCGCCCGATGGCCGGTGAACGCCAATATTCCCGAGCCGAGATTGGACGAGGCAAGCACCGTCGTCGCGGGCATCGCGGCAAGATCGTGGAAGTCGCCCGGCTTGCCGCAGGTCACGGCATGGTCGGGGTCGGAATTAACCCGCTGTGGCGCCTGCCGAACCACGGACTGCGCCGCCACCGCGACCCCAGCCCAGGTCGCGTTGAGCGAGACCAGCCACGCCATGACGATGCCGGTGGAAAGGCGCCACGAGGGCGCGGCGTCCGCCCGCAGGCGGATTCTCGCGATCCAGGCCGAAAGCGGCAGCACGGCGATGGCGACGGAGAAGGTCGAGCCGCGCACCTGCCATAGGCTGACGCCGAAGGCGACGACGAGCAGGATGGCGGCGAGCATCTCGGCGCGGCGCAGGCGACGGGTTCGGAGCTGAAAGCCGACCAGCAGGATCGCGATGAAGGGCGTCACATAGCGCGCCGCCATCAGCTTCGGCTGGTGAATGGCGACGCTCCAGAACGGCTGCGCTTCGACGACGTCGGCCAGCCAATAGGTGCGGATACGTTCGTCCATGCCCGCATAGGGCGATGCCAGGCATTGCGGGAAGAACACGACCACAACCACCGCGACCGCCGCCATCAGCGCCAGCATCGAAACCAGCCGCGCCCGGCGGCTGGATGCGGCAAAGGTACTGGCGATCACGAGGCCGAAGCCGGACAATGCGGCAACGGCGAACTGGAAAGAGGAGAAGGCGTCGCATTGGGCCACGCCCCAGTCGGCGGGCCGGATGGTCGCCACGAAGACCAGGGAGGCTATGCCGGCAAATCCGATGCCAAAGCCTCGTGCCGTGCCGCGCTCCTTGTCGTCGAGGATGAACAGGACAGCGGCGCAGATGCCGAGCACCGCCACATAGGGAGCCGTCTCCATGCCGACCGCGAGCGTCAGGCCGGCGCAAATGCCCGACAGAAGGGCAGCGGGCCGCCAGAAGGGCGCTTCCATCAGAAGCCAGAGGCCGGCCGCCGTCAGCAGCAGCTGGACATTGTGGTGATCGATCACGCCCGGGCTGTAGATCACCAGGTAGAAAAGCGCCGCCGTCGACAGAATGACTGCCGGCATCGCGACATTCGCAGCGGCGAAGCGCTGCGAGGCGCGCATGAGCACGAATATGGTCAGCCCGTAGAGGAGGGTCGGCCAGATGATCTGCGCGGCGCGCTCGGCGGTGGCCGTGCTGGCGCCCAGCGCATCGAAGGCCATAATGATCAGCGCGAGCGGCGCGTCCACCAAGCGCGACCAATGCATGACGAAGCCGCCCGAGGTGCCCATCCTGTATTGGTGGAGATCGAACCAGCTTTGGCCGCCGAGCAGGTCGCGAACCTCGACCAGCCGCAGCATGCTGTCATTGTCGGCGCCATAGTCGCCAAGGGTCGGAAAACCGGAAACGGCGTTGATCGTCAGCACCACCAGCATGGCGCACAGCGCAAGCAGAAGGTCGTTTTTCCAACCGGTGCCTTGCACGGTCATGCTGATCGCAATGCCCTAGAGCAATTCCAGGAAAAGTGTGCCACGGTTTTCCGTCAGGAATTGCGTCAAAACAAAGAGATAGAGTGGTCCGCCGTTTCCGTGAACGGCGGACCACTCTGGAGAATTTTCGCGATCCTGCACGATCGGGCGTAACAAAGCGTAAAGCCGCCGCGGCTGTGGCTGAAAGCGTCAGCCCTGGTTGGTTGCGATCCAGATGACGTGGCGGGCGCCGCGCTTGCCGTTGGCCCGCGTGCTGATCTCCTCGACCGCGAAGCCGGCATGTTTCAGCCGTCGGGTGAAGCCGCTGTCCGGCCCCTGCGACCAGACTGCAAGCACGCCGCCGGGCCTCAACGCGGCGCGGGCGGCCGCAAGGCCGGCGGCGCCATAGAGCGTGTCATTGCCCTTGTGGACGATGCCTTCGGGACCATTGTCGACATCGAGCAGGATCGCGTCCCAAGCGGCATTCTCCGCCCCTATCACCTGGCCGACATCGGCCTCGCGAATGGTGACGCGGGGATCATCGAAGCAGCCACCGAAGATTTCCGCCATGGGGCCGCGCGCCCAGGCGACGACCGCGGGGACGAGCTCGGCAACGGTGACGGCAGCATCGCCATTGAGCGCGGCGAGGGCGGCGCGCAAGGTGAAGCCCATGCCGAGCCCGCCGATAAGGATGCTTGGCCGCTCGCGTCCGGCGATACGCTGACAGGAAAGCCTGGCCAGCGCTTCCTCGGAACCGCTGAGGCGGCTGTTCATCAGCTCGTTGGTGCCGAGCATGATCGAGAATTCAGCGCCGCGCCGCTTCAGGCGCAGCTCCTGGCCGCCATCGGGCGTGCGGGCGGAGTCAAGCTGAACCCAGGGGATCACGGCCCGATTCCACTTGCTGGGATCATGCTCCGACCGCGACCGCCGGCTGGCTCCAGCGCGCGGCGAGCAGCCGGTAGGGGATCAGCGCCACCACGGCGATGATCAGCTTGACCGAAAGGTCGCCAAGCGCCCAGGAGACCCAGCGCATCGTCTCGACCGGCAGCACGCCCATCAGCGGCGCGGTCTCCAGCGCGAAGCCGTCGTTGGGGCCGGCAAAAGCGAAGGCGGCGGAGAAGGCGACGCCGAAGAAGACGACGGTGTCGAAGATGGAGCCGACCAGCGTGCCGACGATCGGCGCGCGCCACCAGCTCTGCCGGCGCAGCCGGTTGAAGACGGTAACGTCCAGCAATTGCGCGGCGAGGAAGGCAGCGCCGGAAGCGCCGGCGATGCGCACCAGCCGGTCGGCGGCGGTCTCGAACTCGATCAGCCCATGACGGAACAGGAAGGGCGGAATCAGGATCGAACAGGTCACCGCGGTCATGAAGCCGACGAACACCACCTTGCGCGCCACGGCCGGGCCATAGCGGCGGTTGGCGAGGTCGGTGACCAGGAAGGAGAAAGGATAGGTGAAGGCGCCCCAAGTCAGCAGGTCCGCCAGCGACAGGCCGCCGACTTGGCCCTGCATCGGGAACTGCACGAGGATGTTCGACGCCACGACGACAAACGCCATGGCGGCCACGAAGGGCAAATATCGCGTCAGGAAATACATTTTTTTATCCTGGGTAATGGAACCAGCCGAGCGTCATGCCGACGCTCGCTCCTGTTTCGAGCACCGGTTTGGCCGGGCTCGGGGCGGTCGTCCCCCGCCTGAAAGCTGCTGGTTTAAGCGGCCGACTGCTCGGCCAGCTTCTTGGCGATCTGCTTCTTGAGCAGACGGGCGCGCTGCGACAATTCCTTGACGTCGGCCTTGGCCAGGAAAGCGTCGAGACCGCCGCGGTGCTCGACCGAACGCAGCGCGTTGGCCGAAATGCGCAGGCGAACATTCTGGTTCAGCGCTTCAGAAATCAGCGTCACATTTACCAGGTTCGGCAGGAAGCGACGCTTGGTCTTGTTGTTGGCGTGGCTCACATTGTTGCCGGTCTGAACTGCCTTGGCAGTGAGTTCGCAGGTGCGGGACATCTTGTCTAACCTCAGTTCTAAGCCTGCCAAACCATTCTGCCCGCGCCGGGCGGCGCGCGGTCTCGGTCAGGCGGCCTTTGGAAAAGTTGGCGTTCCATAGTGGCATTTCACCACTGCGTCAAGCTCCGGCACGCGCCCCGCTGTCAGGCACGCTCCATATAAAGGCCGGATTTCACAGTATAAGCCCATCGCGAAGGGATCTGCCAGGCTGGAGCCGCTGCGTTCCGGCCGAACCGCCAGGGATCAGCCAGCCGCCATGCTCCGTCCTTCTCATGCATTCGCCGCCCTGCTTGCCGTTGCCGTGCCGGCAACGAGCTTCGCCGCCGCGCCGCCGCAGTCGTTCAAGGGCGAGTATACGGTGTCGTTTCTCGGCCTTTCGATCGCCAGGGCGACTTTCTCCAGCCGCTACCAAGGCGACACCTATGCCATTGACGGCACCGTCTCGGCCGCCGGCCTCGGCAAGTTGTTCGACGACACCAAGGGCACGATTTCCTCGAAAGGCACGATTTCCGGCAAGCAGATGCAGCCGCATGCATTCCGGGCCGACTACACGTCGGGCAAGAAGGCCTCGATGGTCGATATCCGCTTCAACAACGGCGCCGTCACCTCCACGCAAGTCGTTCCCGCGCCAAAGAAGCGCGATCCGAAGAGCTGGGTGCCGCTGGGCGATAGCGACCTGAAATCGGTGCTCGATCCGATGGCCGCGACCGTCATCCATGCCGACAGCCTGAACAAGGTCTGCGGACGCACGGTCAAGTTCTACGATGGCGAGATGCGCGCCGACCTGACCTTGACCTATGCCTCTAAGGGGTCGATCTCGGTGCCGGGTTACAAGGGCGACACGGTGACCTGCAAAATGGGCTTCGAGCCGGTGGCGGGCTATCGCAAGGGCCGCAAGGCATTGAATTTCCTGAAGAACAAGAGCCGCATGCTGGTGACGTTTGCACCGCTCGGCCAATCCGGCATATATGCGCCGATCCGCGCCACGGTCGGGACCCAGATTGGTCCGCTGACCATCAGCGCGAGACGGTTCGAAGCGGTAAATTAGGACAGGCGCCATCGCGCGCCGGCGGGGGAAATATGGGGCGCGCAACACTGATCGGGTTTTCCGCGGTCGCCATGTGGGCGCTGCTGGCGCTACTCACCAACGCTTCCGGACCGGTGCCACCCTTCCTGTTGTCGGCCATCACCTTCGCCATCGGCACCTGCGTCGGGCTCGTGGCGCGGCTGGTGATGCCGGCTTCCGACCGGGGCCGGAAGATCCCTCGCCAAGTCTGGGTGATCGGCATTGCCGGGCTGTTCGGTTATCATTTCTTCTACTTCACGGCGCTGCGCAATGCGCCGGCGGTCGAGGCGAGCCTGATCGCCTATCTGTGGCCGCTGCTGATCGTGCTCGGCTCGGCACTGATGCCGGGCGAGCGGCTGGCCTGGAACCATGTCGTCGGCGCGCTGCTCGGCCTTGCCGGCACCTTCCTGATCGTCACCAAGGGCGGCGGGCTGGCCTTCGACGCGCGCTACGCGTTCGGCTATGCGATGGCGGCCGTCTGCGCGCTGTTGTGGTCGTCCTATTCGCTCTTGTCGCGGCGCTTTCCGGCGGTGCCGACCTCGATCGTCACCTGGTTCTGCGCGGCGACGTCGGCACTGTCGCTTGCCTGCCATCTGCTGCTTGAGAAGACGGTGCTGCCGGACAGCCTCGGACAATGGCTGGCCGTCATCGGGCTCGGCCTGATGCCGGTGGGCGCGGCCTTCTATGCCTGGGATATCGGCGTCAAGCGCGGCAACATCCAGGTGCTGGGCGCCGCGAGCTACGCCGCGCCGCTTCTGTCGACGCTGGTGCTGATCGCCGCCGGCGTCGCCGAGCCGTCGCTGCGCATCCTCGCGGCTTGCGTGCTCATCACCGGCGGCGCGGCTCTTGCGGCGAAGTCGCTGCTGATGCGCAAGCCGGCGGCCAAGGAGGTCAACGCATGATGCCGTTTTCCGGCGGCATCGAGGCCAACGCCAACGCGACGCTTTTGTTCTCGGTCGTCGCGGCCGCGATCTACGCCTTTGCGCTCGACATGCCGCCGAAGTGGACGCGCACGGCGGCAAAGACGCTTGCCGTGGCTTTGCTGGCCGTGCTTGCCGCCATGCAGGGCGGTCCGCTGCTGCTGGTCGCGGCGCTGGCACTCAGCGCCGTCGGCGACGCCTTTCTGTCACGCGACGGCGAAAAGGCCTTTCTCGGCGGGCTGGCGAGCTTTCTCGCCGGTCATATCGCCTATATCGCGCTGTTTTCGCAGGCAGGCGGCGGGCTCGGCCTGTTGAGCGCCGAATCCTGGCGCGGCGCGATCGCCTTGGCCATGGCCGCATTCAGCACCGTCATGCTTGCCGCGCTCTGGCGCCGCGTCGGCCCGCAACTGCGCGCGCCGGTCGCCGTCTATGTCGCGGCGATCCTCGCCATGGGCATTTCGGCGCTCACGACCAATGTTCCCTGGGTAATCGCCGGCGCGGTGCTGTTCATCGCCTCGGACGGGCTGCTGGCAACCGAGCGCTTCCTGCTCGCGGCGATCTCGCCGCAGCTCGTGTGGATGCGCCACGCGGTCTGGGTGCTTTACTATGCCGCCCAGCTGGCGATCACCTTGGGACTTCTACTCGCCTAGCTAGTGCGTTTCACCGTTTACGGAAACGACGAAACGCCCTATCTCTTTGTTTTTTACGCAATTCCGGACGGAAAACCGCTCACACTTTTCCTGGAATTGCTCTAGCCGGCTGCCAGCCCGGCTCGGCCAGCTCGAAAGCGGCGAAATCGAAACCGGGCGCCACGGTGCAGCCGACCAGCGTCCATTCGCCGAGGCTGCGCGCCGACTGCCACCAGCCGGCCGGCACGACGATCTGCGGCCGCTCGCCGGCGGTAAGGGCCGTGCCAAGCACCTGCTCGATGACGGCGCCTGCCCCTTCCTCATGCATCGACAGCGCCAGTGGCGCTCCGGCATAAAAATGCCAGACCTCGGCCGCGTCCTTCACCCGGTGCCAGGCCGAAAGCTGGCCGTGCTCGAGCAGGAAGTAGATCGCGGTCGAATGACCGCGCGGGCCGCCCGCGGCGTCGCGAAAGGTCTCGGCGTACCAGCCGCCCTCGGGATGCGGCTTGAGGCCTAGCGTTGCGATGATCTCGGCGGCGCTGGTCATTGGCGGCCTTTGCTGCGACGAACGTCGAGCCCTTTGGTCGACATGCGGTGGAACTAAAAATTGTCTTTGCGCTTGCGGATCTCGGCAAACACCTCGGCGTCCGAGGCTTTCTCCATGCCGAGATGCTTGCGGATCGCCGGGTCGTGCCAACGCAGGAACGGGTTGGTCGACAGTTCCTCTCCGATGGTCGTCGGCAATGTCGGCTTGTCGTCGGCGCGCAGCGCTTCGATCCTCGCCGCGCGCTGCTTCAGCGCCGAGTTGGTCGGGTCGACCGTCACCGCGAAACGGGCATTGGCCAAGGTGTATTCGTGGCCGCAATAGATGGCGGTTTGCGCCGGCAGCGCCGCCAGCTTCTTCAAAGAGTCATACATGACCGGCGGCTTGCATTCGAACAGGCGGCCGCAACCCAGCGCAAACAGCGTATCGGCGGTGAAGGCCACTTTCGAGGCCGGCAGATAGTAGGAGACGTGGCCCGCGGTATGGCCGGGCGTCTCGATGACCTCGATTCGTTCCTCGCCAAGGAGCACGACCGAGCCTTGGCTGACCGTCTCGTCGATGCCGGGGATCTTCGCCTTCTCCGCTTCCGGGCCGACGATGCGCAATTTGAAGCGTTCCTTCAGCGCCAGATTGGCTTCGACATGATCAGCATGATGGTGCGTGGTGAGGATCAATGTCGGCGTCCAGCCGGTGCGCTTGACCGCCGCCAGGATCGGCGCTTCTTCCGGCGCGTCGATGATCGCCGTCTGTCCGCTTTTCGGATCGTGGACCAGCACGCCGAAATTGTCGGTGCGGCACATGAACTGCTCGATTTCGACCGGCATCGCATGTCTCCCTTTGTCGTCGCAGACATAGGGCGGCCGGCCGCCGATGTCATCCGGGTTTGTTGAACTCGGCACCTTTGTTGAACTTTCCGCCTTTGTTGAACTTGGGCCCCTTCGCAGCTACCGTCGCGCGCATGCATTCGGATATCGTCGACCTGCGTTCCTTCTATTCGACCACGCTCGGGCGCCTGGCCGAGCATTCGATCACCATGGCGCTGTCGTCCGTATGGGCGACCGTTCCCAATGAGCGGCTGGTCGGCCTCGGATATGCGCTGCCATGGCTGGAACGCTTCGGCACCGATGCCGAGCGCGTCTTCGCCTTCATGCCGGCGACGCAAGGCGCGGTGGTGTGGCCGGTGTCGGGGCCGACGGCGACGGCGCTGGTCTTCGACGAGGAGCTGCCGCTGGTCGATTCCTGCATCGACCGCGTGCTTTTGGTGCATTCGCTCGAACATGCCGAAAACCCGCGCGAGACGTTGAACGAGATCTGGCGCGTGCTGTCGCCGGCCGGGCGCGTGGTCATCGTTGTGCCGAACCGGCGCGGCGTCTGGGCGCGATTCGAGCACACGCCCTTCGGCAACGGCCGGCCGTTCTCGCGTGGCCAGTTGACCGAGCTGCTGCGCGAGGCGAATTTCACCCCGGCGACATGGAGCGATGCGCTGTTCTTCCCGCCGTCGCCGCGGCGTTTCATGATGCGCTTCCACAATGTGCTGGAGAAGGCCGGCCGGCGGTTCTGGCCGATCTTTTCCGGCGTCATCGTCGTCGAGGCGCAGAAGCGGCTCTACCAGGGCGTGCCGGTCGCGCAGCGTGCCTCTCGCCGCGTCTTCGTGCCGGTCTTCTCGCCGCAGGGGGCAACGCGGCTTGGCCGGCGTGCGGCTGACGCCGCGCCTGGCCAAGTGACGCGTTCGTGATCGCCGCGCCTTGCATCGCGCGGCAATCGTCACCCTATCTGAGGCATGCCCGAGCTAAGGCATGCTCGCTCGGCGCGGTATTCATGACCGAAGCGGAAACCAGGAATATCCTTCATGGACGACCAGACCAATAAAAAGCCGGGGCCGCAGAAACCCGTTGTCTCGGTGGAGGCGAGCAGCCTCGCCGACCAGGTGGCGACGATCAAGCTGGGGCTGAAATCCTCGCCGGTGCGCAGGCAACTTGCCTGGGTCTCCATCGGTATCGTCGCGGTCATCGTCGCAACCTCGGTCGGACAGGTCCTGCTCAATCGCTGGAACCAGCCTTTCTACGATGCGCTGGCCCGACGCGACATGACAGCCTTCCTGCACCAGCTTCTGGTCTTTGCGATGATCGCCGGCGGGCTGCTGGTTCTCAATATCGGCCAGACCTGGCTCAACCAGATGATCCGTCTGAGGCTGCGCGAGGCGCTGACGCTCGACCTGATCGATCAATGGATGCGCCCGGCGCGGGCCTTCCGGCTTGCCAATGCCGGCGCCATCGGCGTCAATCCCGACCAGCGCATGCAGCAGGATGCCGCTCATTTGTCGGATCTGTCGACGGATCTGGGCGTCGGCCTGCTGCAGTCGTTCATTCTGCTTGTCTCCTTCATCGGCGTGCTGTGGGAGCTGTCTTCCGGCTTCGTGTTCCATGTCGGCGGCCATTCGCTGGAGATACCGGGCTACATGGTCTGGGCCGCGTTCCTCTATGCCGGCATCGCCTCGTGGCTGAGCTGGCTGGTCGGGCGTCCGCTGATCGGCCTCAACAGCGAGCGCTACACCCGCGAGGCGGAGCTGCGCTCCTCCATGGTGCGGGTCAACGAGAATGTCGATGCGATCGCGCTCTATCATGGCGAACCAGACGCCAGGCGCCGGCTCGAGCTCGATCTCGGCACGGTGCTGGACGCCATGCGGCGCATCTTCGCCGCCCAGATCAACCTGGCCTGGGTGACCGACACCTATGGCTGGATAACGGTGGTGGCGCCCATCCTGGTGGCTTCGCCGGTCTATTTCTCGGGCGACATCTCATTCGGCGGGTTGATGATGGCGGTCGGCGCCTTCAACCAGGTTCATTCTTCCCTGCGCTGGTTCATCAACAACATCGGCAGCATAGCCGACTGGCGCGCGACTCTGATGCGCGTGGCCGATTTCCGCATCGCGCTCACCGAAACCGACGCGCTGCATGATACGGAAAAACACATCCAGTTCGGCGAAAACGCCAATGGCAGCCTGACCTTCGACACGCTTCAGGTGGCTTCGCCGGAAGGCTGCACCAAGCTTGCCCAGACGGATGTCGAAATCCACGCCGGCGAGCGCGTCATGATCACCGGTGAGCCGGGCGCCGGCAAGACATTGTTCTTCCGCGCCCTTGCCGGCCTGTGGCCGTGGGGGAGCGGCCGGATCGGCCTGCCGGCCGGCGAGACCCCCATCTTCGTGCCGCGCGTGCCCTATTTCCCGACCGGCACGCTGCGCGAGGTGCTCGATCATCCGAACGGCGAGGCCCCGGCCAGCGATGCCGAGATCGCGGCGGTGCTTTGCGAGGTCGGCCTCGATCCACTGGCAACCACCCTTGATCGTCCCAGGCGATGGGAACGCGAACTCGGCGATGACGAACAACGGGCGCTGGCTTTCGCCAGGCTCGCCTTGCGCAAGCCGAAATGGGTGATCATCGACGAAGCCCTGGATGCGTTCGACGGGCCGACGTTGCGGCGGGTGCTGGCCATGCTGCAGAAGCGCCTGCCCGAAACCGCAATCATCAATATCGGGCGGGGCCAGCACAACACCCAGTTCTTCCCGCGCGCGCTGAATATCGTGAAGGATACCGGCGCGCCGGCTTTGAAGCCGGCCCGTGTCCGCGCCGGCGCGATCGAGCCGCCACCCATCGCTGCCCGCCAGGGGAAGAAATAGCTTTATTTTCGCCGCGATCGCCGGGAAAATCCGCCGGGTCGTTCGAGGCTGCCATGCTTGCGATGCTCGGCCTGCTTGTGTGCCTTGCCTGCGCCGAGGCGGCGCCATTGCCGATGCCGGGCAAAGGCGCGCCGGTGGACGTGGAACTTGTGCTTGCCGTCGACATCTCGCAGTCGATGGACCAGCGTGAACTCGCCCTGCAGCGCGCCGGCTATGTCGAAGCGCTGCGCCATCCCGACTTCATCAATGCCGTACGCGCGGGTCCAAATGGCCGCATAGCGCTCGCCTATTTCGAATGGGCGGGCGTCGTGCGCGAGGACGGGGCCATTGCCTGGCAGATCATCGACGGCGAGGACAGCGCCAACGCCTTCGCCGACAAGATCGCCACGCGGCCGTTCCGCAGCTTCCGCGGCACCTCGATCTCGGGCGCCCTCGGCTTCGGCGCCGGGCTCCTGGAGAGAACCGGCTTTTCGGCGCCGCGCCGCGTCATCGACATATCGGGAGACGGGCCCAACAATACCGGGCTGCCCGTCACCGCAGCCCGTGACGCCGCCGTTGCCAGCGGTGTCGTCATCAACGGCCTGCCTATACTGATCAGTCCGTCGCCGAGTGTCGGCCGTCTCGACCGCTACTACGCCGACTGCGTGACCGGAGGAGCCGGTTCGTTCGTGCTGCCGATCTACGCGGCGTCCGAATTCTCCACCGCCGTCCGCCGCAAGCTGGTCCAGGAAGTCAGCGGCCTGACAGGCGCCAGCTCCTTCCACGTCGAGGATGCGATGCCGGTCGATTGCCTGCTGGGCGAGCGCCTGCGGCAGCGGTTTTCCGATCCTTATTTCCCGGAACTCGACAGATAGCCGTCGTGGGGTTCTCAGACCGCCCGGGCGCCGTATTTGGCGCGGAACTCATCATAGCAGTCGCGCCGCCAGCGGCGGCCGACGACATAGCCGCGCAAGAGTTCGGCGGGCGAGTAGCCGAGCGACTTGGACGCCCGGTTGGCATGATAGCCCGAAAACGCCTGCGGCAACCTGCCCTTGAGGATATCGGCGATGATCTGGCGCGCTATCATGTAAGGCGGAACGTCGGGATAGCGGTCGGCGATATAAGGATGCTTGTCGATCAGACTGGCATAGGCCTCGACATAGCCATCGCGGCGGCCTGAGATCGAATTCTCCGAATTGTACTTCTTCCAGTCGATGTCCTCGGACAGCAAGGCGCCGCCGCGTTGGGCAAAGCGCAGCAGCAATTCGCGATCCTGCATGCGCGTGATGTCGCTGTCATAGCCGCCGATCGCGAGCAGCGACTCGCGCCTTGCGGTGATCGCCGAGCCGGCAATGAAGATGGTCTGCGAGACCAGGGCGCGCTGCAGCGTGCTCTTGTCGAGGAAGGCATCGCGATTGATGCATTTGGTGCTGCGGCCGCCCTTCAGCGATACGAACGAGCTGATGAGGACTTCGAGCGAGGAGTTCTGGTCGAAGCGCGCCAGCGTCCGTTCCAGCCGGTCGGGCAGGTAGACATCGTCCGAATCGAGAAACGTCACGACCGGCGCCCGCGCGCGCTCGATGCCCGCATTGCGCGCGGCATTTGCGCCGCGCCATTTGGCGCCGACATAAATCAGCCTCGGGTCGCGGATTTCGGCGAGCGCAGCGGCCGTCCCGTCGGTCGAACCGTCGTCGACCACAATGTGCTCGAAGCGGGTAAGTGTCTGCGCCAGAACGCTTTCCACCGCGCGCACGACCTGGCTGCGACGGTTATGGGTTGGCGTGATCACTGAGATCAGCGGAACGTCCTGGCTCGACATCGGGCTGCCACCACCGGTCGGATCTAGCGTTTGTCGGATGGGTCCGATGGCTATCTTCGTGTCCCACCTCTGATTTGCGGCCGACGCTACAAAAAACCCCCCATTGTGTCACGCCAGGCCGGCCGAGAAATGCCGAAATTAGGGGTTTTTCCGCAACATTGCGGTCTGATGGCAACACAACTGGCCTTCCTGTTGATTAGGCGGCCCGCCAACAGGAACCAACGGACGGTTTTGCCCTTGGCCCGGGCACCTGATCGTCATCGAATTCCCCGGCAGGCAGCATATGCGGGACTGGTACAATTCACCGGCCTATCAGGCGATCCTTTCGCCGCGCACCGAGAACTCGCAGTCCGACGTGATCTTCGTCGACGGCGTCGAGCATCCGCACAAGGCTACGGATGTGCTTGCTAGCGGGAAAAGATTGACGTTAGCTGTGCCCGATATAGTCCGGCACCATTTCGACCTCGTCGCGTCAGATGAGTTATCTTATCGGCAAGTTGTGCGAACTGACTCGCAAAGAGCTTGATTGCATAGACGCCGGTAGAGGACCGCCCCTGTCAGCGCACGCAGTAGCTGGGCGCGGGGATCTCGCGGATAATCCGGCAGCTCCAGCAGACGTCGCCGCCGAACCATTCCAGCGGATGGCCCAGCCCGGCGGAAGCCATCAAACCTACAAGATGATTGCTACCGCTGCGCGGCGATGTGCAGACGAGAATTCCCGCCCGTATTTCGGAAAGAATATTCGGGGGGATTTCCACCACTGCCGGCGATCGACGAAAGAAACGAATTTCCGTCATCGCCTCAGCAAAAACACCGCCTGCTGACCAAAAAAATTCCAGAACCACCAGGGCATCGACAGGCCGATCTTCTGGCCGTTGGCGTCGAGCGCGGTTGCCTTCTCGACGGTCGCGCCGAGTTCCTCGCACAGATTGACGAAGTCGCGGATGGTGCAGAAATGGATGTTGGGCGTGTCGTACCAGGAGTAGGGCAGGTCCTTGGTGACCGGCATCCTGCCCTTGACCAACAGCGAGAAGCGCACGCGCCAGTGACCGAAATTGGGGAAGGAGACGATGGCGCGGTTGCCGATACGAAGCAGCTCGTCGAGCACCAGCTTCGGGTTGCGGGTCGCCTGCAGGGTCTGCGAGAGCACGACGAAGTCGAAGCCCTTGTCGGGATAGAATTCGAGGTCCTTGTCGGCATCGCCCTGAACGACGGAAAGGCCGCGCGCCACGCATTCGTTGACGCCGCGCTGCGACAGTTCCAGCCCGCGGCCGTCGACCTGCTTGGTCTCCTGCAGGAGTTCCAGAAGCAGTCCATCGCCCGAGCCGACATCGAGGACGCGCGAATTGGCCGGAATGAGATCGGTGACGACCTCGAGGTCGACACGCTGGGCGCGATTGACGCTCACTGCTTCGCCTCCTGCATGGCGCATGATCCCGGTCCGAAAAGTCCGCGACTTTTTGCGTTCGCTGACCTTCGGTTCGGGGTCATAGGCTGAGCCCCCTGGCGCGGGCGGCGGAGGCGATGAAGCCGTTGATGGCCGCGAACAGCTCCGGCTCATCGAGCAGGAAGGCGTCGTGGCCGCGATCGGTCTCGATCTCGACGAAGGATACGGAAGCGCCCGCCGCGTTCAAGGCATGCACGATCGATCGGCTCTCCTCGGTCGGGAACAGCCAGTCGCTGGTGAAGGAGACCAGGCAAAAACGCGTCTTGGTGCCGGCGAAGGCGTCGGCGAGGCGCCCACCGTGATCGGCGGCAAGGTCGAAATAGTCCATCGCGCGGGTCAGATAGAGGTAGGAATTGGCGTCGAAGCGGTCGACGAAAGTCATGCCCTGATGGCGCAGATAGCTCTCGATCTGGAAATCGGCGTCGAAGCCGAAGGTCAGCGCCTCGCGGTCCTGCAAATTGCGGCCGAACTTGCGGTGAAGCGCGGCTTCCGAAAGGTAGGTGATGTGAGCGGCCATGCGCGCGACGGCGAGCCCTTTTTCCGGCCGCTTGCCGAAATCGAGATATTTGCCGCCATGCCAGTCGGGATCGGCCATGACAGCCTGTCGGCCGACTTCATGGAAGGCGATGTTCTGCGAGGAATGACGGGCGCCGGTGGCGATGGGCAGGACGCAGAACACGCGCTCCGAATGGCTCGCCGCCCATTCCAGCACCTGCATGCCGCCCATCGAGCCGCCAAGCACGCAAAACAGCTTCTCGATGCCGAAATGGTCGATGAGCATCGCCTGCGCGCGCACCATGTCGCGTATGGTGATGATCGGCAGGTCGAGCCCGTAGGGCTTGCCGGTCGCCGGGTTGGTCGAGGCCGGGCCGGTCGAGCCGAGGCAGCCGCCGACGACGTTGGAGCAGATGACGAAGAAACGGTTGGTGTCGATGATCCTGCCGGGCCCGATCAGCACTTCCCACCAGCCCGGCTTGCCGGTCACCGGATTGGTGTTGGCGACGTGCTGGTCGCCGGTCAGCGCATGGCAGACGAGGATGGCATTGGAGCGCGCGTCGTTGAGCGTGCCATAGGTCTGGTAGGCAATCTGGAAGGGCGAGAGCAGCGTTCCGGCGTCGAGCTTCAGCGGCTTGTCCGGGCCGAACCGCAGCACCGGGCTCGACGGATGGTCGGCCTCGTCGTTGGTTCTTGCAGCACGCTGAGCGGCCATGTCCGTCCTCATCCTGTCCCGCATCGGTTTCGTCCCGACGCGGTGTCCGGCCGGCAGCGGACAATAAAAAACCGGCATTGCCGTCGCAAAGCCGGTTACAGGGTTGCAAACGGCCCTTTAGCGAATTGTTTAACGTGGCTGCAAGCCGACCGGCCAAATCACCACGGGAGTCTGGCAATCCTTCTAGGACCAGCGCCGCGCTTCGTCAACGGGTGGCCTCCTCGCGACCGGATACGGGTGCCAGCCGGCGGCACTCGACATTCCAGCCCGTGGCCTGTATTTCCGCTGCGGCCTTGAAGGCCTTCTCGACGGATTTGTGACATGAAGCAGGATCAGCCCCGTCCGACGCCCCGCGCGGGCATCATGGACATCGAGGCCTATGTACCGGGAAAAAGCACCGCGCCGGCCGGCGTGGCGAAAGTCTACAAGCTGTCGGCGAACGAAAATCCGCTCGGGCCCTCGCCGAAAGCGATCGAGGCCGCGCGCGAAGTGGCGGCGAAGCTCGATGTCTATCCGGACGGCTCTGCCCGCCGGCTGCGCGAGGCGATCGCCGAGGTGCATGGCCTCAACCCGGCCAACATCATCTGCTCCAACGGCTCCGACGAGATCCTGGGGCTCCTGGCGCAGAGCTATCTCGCGCCGGGCGACGAGGCCGTGTTCACCGAGCACGCCTTCATGGTCTACAAAATCTATATCCAGGCGGCTGGCGGCAACCCGGTGGCGGTGAAGGAGACCGAGGAGCGCGCCGACATCGACGCGATTTTGGCCGCGGTGACGCCGGCGACGCGGATCGTGTTCCTCGCCAACCCCAACAATCCGACCGGCACCTACGTGCCGTTCCAGGAAGTGCGCCGGCTGCACGCTACATTGCCGAAGAACGTGCTCCTGGTGCTCGACGCGGCCTATGCCGAATATGTGCGGCGCAACGACTACGAGGCCGGCATCGAGCTGGTGAGCAGCTCCGAGAACGTGGTGATGACCCGCACCTTCTCCAAGCTCGGCCTCGGCGGCGCGCGTGTCGGCTGGATGTACGGGCCGGCGCATATCGTCGATGCGATCAACCGCGTTCGCGGCCCTTTCAACGTCAACGCTACGGCGATCGAGGCCGGCATCGCCGCGATCCGCGACCGCGCCCATATCGAGCGCAGCGTGGCGCATAACGAGAAATGGCTGGCCTGGCTCAGCGCCGAGCTGACCGGGCTCGGCCTGCGCGTCACGCCGAGCGTCGGCAATTTCGTGCTGATCCATTTCCCCGACGGCGAGAAACATTCGGCGGCGGCCGCGGACGACTATCTGAGCGCCCGCGGCTACATCCTGCGCCGCGTCACCGGCTACGGCTTCCCCAATGCGCTGCGCATGAGCGTCGGCACCGAGGAAGCCAATCGCGGCGTCATCGATGCGCTTAAGACCTTCCTGAAAAGCTAGAACACCATGGCGTCACCGATGTTCGAGAAAATAGCGCTGGTCGGCATCGGCCTGATCGGCTCGTCGCTTGCCCGCATTGTCCGCCGCGAGGGTCTGGCGCGCCATATCGCCATAGCGACGCGCAGCCAATCGACGCTCAAGCGCGCCGAGGAGCTTGGCCTCGGCGATTCCTACAGCACCGATGCTCGCGAAGCCGTGCGTGACGCCGATCTCGTCATCGTCTCGGTTCCGGTCGGCTCGTCCGGCGAGGTCGCGGCCGAGATCGCGCCAGCGCTGAAAAAGGGCGCCATCCTCACCGATGTCGGCTCGACCAAAGCCTCCGTCATCGCGCAAATGCAGCCGCATGTGCCCGAAGGCGTGCACTTCATCCCCGGACATCCGCTGGCCGGCACGGAAAAGTCCGGGCCCGATGCCGGCTTTGCCGATCTCTTCGAGAATCGCTGGTGCATCTTCACGCCGCTGCCGGGCACCGATCCCGCGGCGCTCGAGACGCTTTCGGAATTCTGGCGGCGCTGCGGCTCCAACATCGACACGATGGACCCGCAGCACCACGACATGACGCTCGCGATCGTTTCGCATCTGCCGCATATCATCGCCTACAACATCGTCGGCACGGCGGACGATCTGGAAGCGGTGACCAAGAGTGAAGTCATCAAATATTCCGCTTCCGGCTTTCGCGACTTCACCCGCCTTGCCGCTTCCGACCCGACCATGTGGCGCGACGTGTGCCTGCACAACAAGGACGCGATCCTGGAGATGCTGGCGCGTTTCTCGGAGGATCTGGCCTCGCTGCAGCGGGCGATCCGTTGGGGCGACGGCGAGAAGCTGTTCGACCTCTTCACCCGCACCCGCGCAATCCGCCGCTCGATCATCGAGGCCGGCCAGGATATCGATGTGCCGGATTTTGGTCGCCAGGCGGTCGAGCACCCGGCGAAGCCTTAGGCTTTTTCCTCGTTCTCTGGCGTGGATTGACCTGTCAGCGTGGGCAGGCGCATGCGCTGGAGATTGGCCGAAACGCCCATCGCGATCGTCATCCACGGGCGGAGCAAGGAGCGAAGCGACGCGCGCAGACCCGAGGATCATTCCGTGACTTCCGAGCGCTGTCGCGGTGCAGAATTCTGCTCCGCCGCATTCCATGGCTCAGGTCACGGAATGGATTCCAGGGTCTCCGCGACGCCGCTTTGCGGCTGCTCCGCTCTGGAATGACGAGGTTGAGCGGCTTACGCCAACCCCAGCATTTGTGCCGATTTCGCGGAAATAGCCGAGATACTTTTGCTTTCTAGCCCTGGGCTGGCGGCCAGTGCGCCGCCATCATCGCCAGCGTTTCGGCCCGATCCGGCGCGCCGAGGCGGCCGCCGAAGCGCAGGCATTTGAGCGCCGCGGCGGCGCTGGCAAAGCGCAGGGCTTCCTCCATGGGCATGGCCTCGGCGAGGCCGACGGCGAAGGCGCCGTGGAACACGTCGCCGGCGGCGAGCGTGTCGATTGCCTTGACCTTCGGCGCCTCGACATGGCGCACGCGCCGAGTCGCGCGGTCGTGCCACCAGGTGCCGGCCGCGCCGCCGGTCACCGCGACAAAGGCATCGGTGCGCGAAGCGAGGTCGGCGCAGGCGCTTTCTGGGTCGAGCGCGTGGCCGCAGACGATACGCGCCGCCGGTTCGGAAGCGACGATGTGCGAGGCCAATGGCAAGAGTCGCTCCAGCACCTCGACTGGCGCCGTGTCGGCGTCCAGGATCGCCGGACGGCCGATCGATCTGGCCGCGTTTAAGGCAAGGGCCGCGGCGCCTGGCCAGCGGACATCCACCAGCACGGCGTCGAAGCCGGAGAGGTCGGCGAGCGGCAGCGCCTCCGGGTCGGCTTGCGCCTTTTTGTCGTAGAAGGGGACGATGACGCGCTCGCCATGCGCATCCACCAGGATCGCGGCCAGCGCCGACCGCGCGCCGGGAACGCGGCGGATAAGGCTGCAGTCGACGCCTTCGGCCTGAATGTCGGCGATCAGCTGGTCGCCGACCGGATCGTCGCCCGTGCTTGCCCAAAGCGAGACCTCGGCGCCGAGGCGATGTACGGCGCAGGCGGCGCTCGTCGCCATGCCGGAAGCGATCTGGACGCCGTCGCTGGCGATGAACTTGCCTTGATGCGCGGGCAGCGTTTCGACGCGAAGGATCGTGTCGAGAGTGAAGGCGCCGACGCTGAGCAGTCTGACCGGCTTCGCCATTGTCCCGTTATTCAAGCGGCTTGATCTTGCCGAGTGGGATAAAGCCCAGCGAGGCCTTGCCCTTGACGATCTTGAGCGGCATCGAGGGTTCTTTTCCAAGCATCGACAGGGCGGCAAAGCCCTGCTCGATTTCGCTTTTATGCTCGGGAATCGCGCCGGCGAGGATAGATGCCACCGCTTTCGGGTCCTTGAGCTTGATCGTCAGGTCCCCGTTGACCAGCCCTTCCGCGTCGACGGAGACCGGTCCGGACACGATGATGCGCGCCGTGCCCGACGACAGGTCGAGCTTGGCGATCTCGATCGACTGGCCGCGCAGGCTCTTCGGGGGCGCTGGGATCAGCGCCACGCCGTTCTTCAGCGTCACGTCGCCACTGCCGTCCAGCGCCGGCAGCACGCGTCCGTCGATGGCATCCGCGTTGATCTCCAGGTCGCCGAAGCTGCCGACATAATTGATGTCCTGGCCGGCCGGCTGCAATTGGCCGGCCGCCTTGCCGGCGCTGAACAATTGCATCGGATCCGCGTCGTCCTGCGGGTCGGTCTGACCGTTCAGGCCTTCAGCCTGCACGGAAACGCTCCTTGGCAACGGCCACCACACTTTGACATTGGCCTGCAACCGGTCCCAGTCGATCCAGAGCGGCGGCATGCCGGGCGCCATCATCCTAAGCGGCCCGCGCAGGTCGGCGACCGGCGACAGGGGTCCGGTGAGGCCGGCGACGGCGTTGAAGCTGCCGGTGGAGGCGGCGACCTTCCGGGCGTCGTCTTCATAGGCGATGTTGTCGCAGGAAACCGTGAAGCTCATCGGGTAGCCGCTGACGGCGAGGTTGGCGCAGCCGGCGGCGATCCCTTTGCTGCCCAGTTTCGCCACCGCCTGATCCGCCTCGGTCTTGAGCCTGTCGGCGAGATAGAACCAGCCGCCGCTATAGGCGGCGAACAGCACGACAAGGAGCGCGGCAAGCCAGAACAGCCGGCGGCGAAGTTTGGGCGATCGCTCGTCACTTGACGTCATGCTGCGGCTCTCGTTAACCCGGCGAGCGGGCATTTACCAATACGCAAACAAGCGGGGGCCAGAAGAAGCACCTCGGCGGTGCGGTGTCGTTCACTCGAATGCGATCAGGCTTGGCGATATGGGCGATTTTTGGGTTTTTGGCTATGGGTCGCTGATCTGGCGGCCCGGATTTGCCCATGTCGAGACGCGCCGCGCCCGGCTTTACGGCTATCGCCGCTCGCTTTGCGTCTATTCCTTCGTGCATCGCGGCACGCGCGCGCGGCCGGGCCTGGTGCTCGGCCTCGACCGGGGCGGCTCCTGCGTCGGCCTCGCCTACCGTGTTCCCGGCAATTTGCGCGACGAGGTGCTTTCCTATCTGCGCGAGCGCGAGCTGGTCACCAGCATCTATCTCGAACGCATCCTCGATGTCCGGCTGGATGGTGGAGGCGCGGTCGAGGCGGTCGCCTACACCGTCGACCGCCAGCATGAGCAGTATGCCGGCGCGCTCGACGCCGATCATGCGGCCAGGATCGTTCGCGGCGCGGTCGGCCAATCCGGCCGAAACGAGGACTATCTCTTGAGCACACTTGAGCATCTCGAGGCGCTCGGCATCCGCGATCACTGGCTGGAGGAGGTGGGCCGTCGGGTCGCGTCTTCGTGAAGCGCATTTTCGGCGAAATAATTTCGCCTCCAATGCTCTATCTCTTTGTTTTTACGCAATTCCAGACGCAAAACCGCGACGCAGTTTTGCTGGAATTGCTCTGGTCCGATCAAAAAACAAAACCATGCCTTTGACCTCGCCCGGCCGCGACCTAGCTTAGCGGCATCCCATCCTTGGGCGTCAGGCCCGTTCCAGCATCACGGAGATCAGTCTTGCAGAAACGTCGTCTCGGTCGCACCGACCTTTCTATCGCGCCGCTGGTCCTGGGCGGCAACGTCTTCGGCTGGACCGCCGACGAGAAGACCTCCTTCGACCTGCTCGACCGGTTCATCGCTGCCGGCTTTAACGCCGTCGATACGGCCGATGCCTATTCGCGCTGGGTTCCCGGCAACAAGGGCGGCGAATCGGAAACGATCATCGGCAACTGGATGAAGAGCCGCGGCAACCGCGATCAGGTCATCGTCATCACCAAGGTCGGTTCGGACATGGGCCAGGGCAAGCGCGACCTCTCCGCTGCCTATATCGAAAAGGCGGTCGACGCTTCACTGAAGCGGCTGCAAACCGATGTCATCGACCTCTACCTGTCGCACTGGCCGGATCCGGCCACGCCTTACGAGGAAACGCTCGGCGCCTATCAGCGCCTGCTCGAAAAGGGCAAGATCCGCTATCCTGGCTGCTCCAATCTCGATGCCGGGCAGCTGCGCGCCGCGCTCGACGTCGCCAGCCTGCGCAGCCTGCCACGTTACGAGGTGCTGCAGCCCGAATACAATTTGTACGACCGCTCGTCGCTCGACGGACCGCTGCTCGACCTCTGCAAGGCAGAGGATATCGGCGTCATCACCTATTTCAGCCTCGCCAAGGGATTTCTGAGCGGCAAATACCGCAGCAAGGCCGATCTCGGCCAGAGCGCGCGCGGCGAAGACGTCGCCGAATATCTCAACGAGTGCGGCATGCGCATCCTTTCCGCGCTCGATGCCGTGGCGGAGCGCCATTCGGCCAAGCAGGCGGAGGTGGCGCTGGCCTGGATCATCGCGCGGCCGGGCGTCACCGCGCCGATCGCCAGCGCCACGACCCCGGCCCAGATGGACAGCCTGATCCGCGCCGCGTCGCTCAAGCTTTCGGCCGACGATATCGCGGCATTGGACCGGGCCAGCGCCTGAGACGGGCGCTGCGCACGAACGTCCAAGACGGCCATGACAAAACCCGCTTCAGTCCTGTCGCATCGCGGCGGCAGGAGGGTTCGGCATGGCCGATGGCATCTTGAACGAGGCGCAGACCTGGCAGCAGGTGCTGGCGCTTATCGTGGCCGCGACGGTCGTCATGGGCAGCCCGGGACCGGCGACGATCAGCGTGACCGCGGTCGGCGCGGCTTTCGGTCTGCGTCCTTCCCTGGGTTACACGTCTGGCGTGGTGCTCGGCACGATCGCCGTGCTTCTGGCGGTGGCGGGCGGGATTTTCGGCATGCTGACCTCGGTGCCGGGAGTGGCGCCGGTGCTGGCGGTCGCCTCGGCAGGCTACATCCTTTATCTCGCCTTCAAAATAGCGACCGCGCCGCCATTGG
Organism: Mesorhizobium sp. B2-8-9; assembly: GCF_006439475.1. NCBI lineage: Bacteria > Pseudomonadati > Pseudomonadota > Alphaproteobacteria > Hyphomicrobiales > Phyllobacteriaceae > Mesorhizobium > Mesorhizobium sp. B2-8-9. The sequence continues at coordinate 37,978 of NZ_VFTQ01000028.1, forward strand.
CGGAGCGCGGAAGCACGGCGACGAAGCCCGATTTCCTTGGCGGCTTCATGCTCGCCGTCGCCAATCCGAAAGCCTATGTGGCGATCGCAGCGGTTTTCGCCGGCGCCGCGTCGCAGGCCGATGCGCTCGGCGTCTCCACCAGGCTGCTGGTGCTTGCCGCGATGATCGTCGCCATTCACGTCGTGTGGCTGCTTGCCGGAACGGCGTTCGCGCGCGGCCTGCGCCATCCGCTGGCCTCGCGGATCATCAACCTGGTGTTTGCCGCCACGCTGGTGCTGACGACCCTGCTGGCGGTGCTGCGGTAGCCGATCAGGTCTTCGCGGTTACGCCGAGTTCCGCCAGCCGTTTCACCGCCGTCGGCGGCATGGGCGGCGGGTTCGGCGCCTGCGCCGCTTCGATAAGCATCTGGTCGCAGGCCGCCTCGGTCTCGCCGATCAGCCGCTGCATGAATTCCTCCTTGCCGAGCCCTGGCGGGATCGGCGGCAGGAAGCGGGCCTTGATGGTGCCGGGATAGCGCAGGAACTTGCGGCGCGGCCAGTAGAGGCCGGCGACATGAGCCACCGGGACCACAGGAACGCCGAGCTGCGTGTAGAGCTCGACGATGCCGTATTTGTAAGACGGCTCGGCGCCCGGCGGGCGGCGCGTGCCTTCGGGATAGATGATGAGCTGGCGCGGATTGCGGTTCATCTCCTGCCTGGTCGCGACGACGACCGCCTTCAGCGCTTTCGAACGGTTGCCGCGGTCGACCGGGATCATGCGCATCTTCAAAATGTACCAGCCGAAAAAGGGAATCCAGGTCAGCTCGCGCTTCAGGATGTAGAGCGCGTCGTCGAGATAGGGGAAGAAGGCGATCGCATCCCAGAAGGATTGATGCTTCGGCGCCAGGATGAAGGAGCCCTCGGGCAGGTTCTCGATACCCGTAATCTCGCTCTTCGTCGCGGCGATCTTGTCATAGAGCCACATCGAGGTCCGCGACCAGAATTTCGGCACGAACCAGGCGCGGTGGCGCGGCGACAGGAAATAGAAAGGCGTCCAGAAGATCATCTGGACGATCAGGCTGAGATAGAAGACGAAGTTGAACGCCAGCGAGCGGATGATGAGCATGCAAGGGGCCCGTGAGGAAGTGTGCGTTGGTTACACCAAGCGGCGGCAAAAAGGAAACGCCGCCATTGTCGAATGGTGCCGCTAGAGTGACCTGGCCAGCCGTTCCTTGAGACGTGGCGCGGCGAAATCGAGGAAGGCGCGCAGCTTGACCGGCAGCCGGCCCTGGCCGGCATGGACGAGGCTCACCGGCCAGGGCGGCGGTTCGAAGGGCTGCAGTACCAGCCGCAGCGCGCCGGCGCGCACGGCGGCATCTGCCTGGTAGGAGAGCACTTTCGTCAGCCCGAGCCCGGCAATCGCGGCATCGATGGCCGCTTCGGCGGTGTTGACTTGCAGGCGCGAGCGAACAGGGATTGTCGTTTCCGTCTTGCCGGTTCCGAAGCTCCATGCCGCGGGAGCGGCGAGACCTTCGAAGGTGACACAGTCGTGGCCGGCAAGGTCTTGCGGGGTCGTCGGCGTGCCATGCAAGGCGAGATAGGCGGGGCTTGCGCAGACGATACGGCGGATCGAGCCGACGCGGATCGCAACCATCGCCGAATCCGGCAGCTCGCCGATGCGCAGGGCGAGATCGATATGTTCCTCGACCAGTTGGGTGATCCGGTCCGACAGGGTCAAGCGGACATCCACTCGCGGGTAGACGGCGACAAAGCCGGCGATCACCGGCAGCACATGGAGGCGGCCGAACACGACCGGCGCCGTGATGACCAGCTCGCCGGTTGGGCTCGAATATTCGCCGGCAGCATCGCGCTCGGCCTCGCTCACCTCGTCAAGGATGCGACGGCAGGCGGCAAGATAGGACTGGCCGGCATCGGTCAGCGTCAGGCGCCGCGTCGAGCGGTTGAGCAGGCGCGTCCCCAAATGCTTCTCCAGTTCGGAGAGCTTGCGGCTCACCGTCGGCAGCGGCACGCCGGCGCGCTTGGCTGCAGCGGAAAGGCTGCCGGCCTCCACCGTGGCAACGAACAGGGACATAGCGTCGAGGCGATCCATTATTCTTCCGAAATATGGAAAGATAGATTGCGAACATGCTCTCTACATCCGGTTTTCGGAAGAGCCTAATTGATGTGCGATCCTGTTCGCGGAGCGCCAGCATGAATGAATTCACCAGCGACGTCGCCTTCACGCCTACCGTCAAGGCCATCCAGTCCCGCAAGGGGTCGCGCAATTCCTATGCGCGCGTCGAGCAGCACGGCGGCTGGCGGGCAACGATCGCTCCGGATCTTGCTGCCTTCATCGAAGCACAGACCAGCGTGTTCCTGGCGACGGCCAACGCCGAAGGCCAGCCCTACATCCAGCATCGCGGTGGGCCGGCCGGTTTCCTCAAGGTGCTGGACGAGCACATGATCGGCTTTGCGGACTTTTCCGGCAATCGGCAGTTCATCACCCAGGGCAATCTCGAGGACAATGACCAGGCCTTCCTGTTCCTGATCGACTATATGCTCCGGCAGCGCATCAAGATCTGGGGCAGGGCGCGCGTCGTCGAGAATGACCCGGAGCTGACGGCGAAGCTGATGCCGGCGGACTACAAGGCGCGGCCGGAGCAGGCGATCCTGTTCACGGTCTCCGCCTGGGATGCCAATTGCCCGCAGCACATCCCGCAGCGCTTCGAGGCGGCGGATGTCGCGGCCGCACTTGCCGAGCGCGACCGGCGCATCGCCGGCCTGGAGCAGGAGATTGCGGGCCTGCGCAACAGCGCGCCAGGCGAAGTCTAGTTCTTGACCACCGTCGAGGCTTCGGCGAGCGTGACGCCTTCGGGCGTCGCGCGCAGCGGCAGGAAGCCGCGCGCCAGAGACAGCACATATTTGCTGTATTCGGTGAGCAACACACGCAGGGCTTCCGGCTTGGTCAGCCAGCCGCCGTTGCCGAGATTGGTGTTGACCACCGGATAGGGCTCCAGGCGCGCGCCATGCAGCAGCCGGCCCATCTCAAGCAGGCTGCGCGGCATGTGGTAATTGTTGGTAACGATGATGATGCTGCCATAGGCGTGGTTCTCCACCCATTTGGCGCTTTCCTCGGCATTGCCGATGGTGTCGAGCGCGGCGCGGTCGATATCGACGCAACAGGAAAAGAGCTGTTTGTCGCCGCCCATCGCCGCCTGCAGCTGGCGCTTGGTTGCCGACGGATGGACGCCGCTGATCAGCAGCCGTTCGCCCTTGCCGGAGGCTAACAGGTCCATCGCCGCGTCGAGCCGCGACTGCCCACCGGTGAGCACGATGATGGCGTCGGCCTTGGCGGGATTGGCCGGAGTCGTCATATGGCTGACCCTGTCGGCAAACCAGCCGAAGCCGCCGGCAAAAAGCGCCAGCGCGGCGAGAACCACGAAACCGCAGACGCGCAGGGCGAGCCTCAAACGACCGAACCCGGCGAAGGCAGCGCTGCGCACACGCATCGCCGGCATTCGTCCAGCCGTCTCGATCGAATCCCGCGCTTCCATCATCCCCAGGTTAATCCTGAAAGCCTCTAATGGTTAACTCCGAAATGCGGCCGTTGATAGGTGAGACGGCGCACATTGCGTTACGGCAGGTATCCCGCGTGTGATCATTGTCTTGTTTGTTTATAGCGCTTTGCGCCGGTTTCCGGATTGATCTCATGGGTCAGCCCGCATCCGGCTGGCGAACGTCGATGTCGCTGAGATAGGCGACGACGGTCGCATGCGAGGTGGCCGCGGTCAGCGCGCCGATCACCAGCACCATCAGACCGACGCCGAAATAGCCGGCTGAGCCGATGGCGAAATTGCCGAACAAAGCGGTTGCCTGGTCGGCCTGGGGCGTCGCCATGTTGCGCGACGACCACCAGGAAAAGACGATGAAGACGGCGATCGCCAGGGCGCCGCCGGCGGCAGCGCCCTTCATGCCGGTGACCAGGAAATGCCAGCGGAATTCGCGCGCGATGAAGCGCGCCTCGGCACCGACGAAATGCAGCACCTCGATGATGTGGCCGTTGCCGGCCATGGCGCCGCGCGTGGCGAACACCACCGTCAGCACGGTTGCCGACAGCATCAGCACCAGAACGGCAATGCCGATCGTCACGGTCGTGCGCGCCATGGCGACCAGCCGGTCGACCCAGGTGCGGTGATCGTCGAGTGCCGCGGTCGGTATTTTCGGCGTGATGGCGGCGCGCATGGCGGCAAAATCGGGCGGGCTGGCCTCGTCGATGGTGACGATGATGAGGCGCGGCACCGGCAGCTCGTCAATGTTGAGGCCGCTGCCCAGCCACGGTTCCAGAAGACGCGCGGTCGCGTCGCGGTCGATGATCTTGGTGCCCTTCACGCCGGGGAACTCGCTGGCGATCTGCGAGGCCTGCGCAAGGGCCGCCTCCATGTCCAAACCGTCGGCCGGCTTGATCTGGATCGTCGCCTCGCGCGATATCTGGTTCTCCCAGACGGAGGCGGTATCGCGCACCAGCGTCACGGCGCCGAAGGTGAGGCAGGACAGGAAGGTCATGATGGCGATGACCAGCACCAGCGCCCGTCCAGCGATGTTCTGCGCCGGTACGATCGGCGCCGTCTTGCGCTGGACACGCCGGACCGTCGTCTTCTCGAGCGTTTCGTGCTGGAGGTGATCGGCCGGAAGGTCAGTCATAAACGTCCAACCTTCCACCGGCCAGGATCATGCGACGCGCATCGACCTGTTCCATCAGGCCGAGGTCGTGGGTGGCGATCACCACGGCGGTGCCTAGCCGGTTGAGCTCGATGAACAGTCTTAGCAGCCTGCGCGCCAGCGGCGGATCGACATTGCCGGTCGGCTCGTCGGCAAGCAGGATCTCCGGCTGTTCGATCAAGGCCCGGGCGATCGCGGCGCGCTGCTTCTCGCCGCCCGACAACACCGGCGGCAGCACATGCATACGGTCGCCGAGCCCGACCCATTTCAGCAGCTCGGTGACGTCGGTGCGGTAGCTCGCTTCCTCGCGCCCGCGCACGCGCAGCGGCAGCGCGACATTCTCGTAGGTCGTCATATGGTCGAGCAGGCGGAAGTCCTGGAACACCACGCCGATGCGGCGGCGCAGCAGCGGCAGTTCGCCGCGCGAAATGCGCGAGCGGTCCTTGCCGAAGATGGTGATCAGGCCGCGTGTCGGCTTCAGCGACATGAACAAAAGGCGCAGCAAGGTCGTCTTGCCGGCGCCGGAGGGGCCGCTCAGGAACTGAAAGGAGCGCTCCGGAATGTGCAGGGAAATATCGCGGAGGATCTCCGGACCCATGCCATAGCGGAGGCCGACATTTTCGAAGCGGATCACGTTCGGCGACCTGAAACTTTCGGCGGCGACGCGCCACAATCTACTTTAACAGACCATCGGCCGGCATGGTTAACCGGCGGTTAATTTGTAATGCTCAGCGTGCATCAAAGCCATTCCGGTGGGGAAGCGTTAACCAATTCCGTTTACGCAAAAGAAACGAAGACTGCACTGGTGCCGTAATGGCTGACGAGAGGACCGCGCGCCCTGTTTCCGGCGAAATCATGACCGGTACGGCAACGAATGCCGCGCCGGAGCGCGCCATTTTCGATGCCGCCAATATCGTCGATGCCGATTACGTGGTGCTGCCGCGTCTTGCCTCGGCACCGGCAGCACCCCCGCCGCAGATTCCGCCGACGCCATCGATCGAAGGCATGGGCATGCTGCGCAAACCGGACGCCCCGCCGCTGCGGTCCTCGCGCGGCGGTCCAATGTTCTGGATCGCCGGCATCGGTATAGCGCTGGTCTCCTTCTGGGTGTCGGGCGGTCATGCGCTGGTCCGGCAGAGCCCCTTTTGGACGACCGCCGCGCCGGCGAGCGCGCTCACCATTTCCGGCGTGACGTCGCGCATCGATGCGTCGGGCTTGAAGCCGGTGCTGTTCGTGGACGGCGAGGCCGCGAATGACGGCATGAGGTCGGAAACGCTGCCGCCGCTCGAAATCCGCGTCACCGACAACAACTCCAACATCATCCGCTACAGGCTGGGGACATCCAATCGTTCGCTGGGCCCGGGCGAAAGATTCGGCTTTTCCAGCCGCCTCGATGTGCCTAAAGACGGCGTAAGGACAGTCTCCGTAATCTTCGCCGGCTAGGTGTGTCGATATTCAGGTGAGGCCGCCCTGCAAACGATGCCTTTCTGCGCTTCCGGCCTTCGCCGGCCGAAGCACTTAGGAGTGGCGTGGCAGTTAAATTGAGGCTATGGCCGGCGTAGGCCGGTGCTCACGTACTGAATGTACGCCCCGCTCCGGTTCTCGAAAGCCATCGTTCTCGACTCGGCCTGACCTGAATCTCGGCACACCTAGCGCCCGGCATCCTAGGTGGTTTTGAAGGAAAAACTATGCCAGTTGTGCGCGGCAAGGACATCGAGGTCCTGTTTTCGGCGTCGGCGATCGCGCGCCGCAATCTCGAGCTTGCCAAGGAAATCGCCGGGCGCGACTACCACGACCTGCTGGTGATCTCCATCCTCAAGGGCTCGTTCGTCTTCGCCGCCGATCTCATCCGCGCCATGCATGATGTCGGCCTGTCGCCGGAAGTCGAGTTCATCTTCATCTCCAGCTACGGAGCCGGCACCACGAGCGGCGAGGTCAGGGTGCTCCGCGACATCGACAATGAGGTCGCCGGCCGCGACGTGCTGTTGATCGACGACATACTGGAGTCCGGCAAGACGCTTTCCTACACCCGCGACCTGATGCTTTCGCGCGGCGCCAAGAGCTGCGCCATCGCGGTGCTGTTGGACAAGCGGATGCGCCGCCAGACCTCGCTCAACGCCGACTATGTCGGCTTCGACTGCCCGGACTATTTTGTCGTCGGCTACGGCATGGATGTCGCCCATGCGTTCCGCGAGCTGCCGTTTGTCGGGGTGGTGAAAGGCGACGCCTGAGGAGGCGGGGCCATTCCGAAAAGCTGCCGATCGTTAGAATTTTCAGAAAACATCAATATTTCGGCGGCATCTATCTCTGCATGGCAAAGCTTCTGATCGTCGAGGACGATGAGTCCGTCCGCACCCTCGCTGCCCGCGCGCTCGAGCGCGATGGCCACAATGTCACCATCGCCACCGACGGCGCGCAGGGGTTGGACATGATCCGGCAGGCGCGTGGCGGTTTCGATCTGGTGGTGTCCGACATCCGCATGCCGGAAATGGACGGCATCGAAATGGCGACAGCCGCCGGGAGAGAGTTTCCGGCGATGCGGATCATGCTGATGACCGGTTATGCCGATCAGCGCGAGCGCGCCGAGGAACTCAACGGCATCATCCTCGATGTCGTGCAGAAGCCGTTCACGCTTGCCGAGATCCGCGGTCGCGTCGGCAAGGCTTTAAGTTGCTTCGCTTGAGACCGCATCGGTCGTAACAGGGGCGGCCGGCGCGGCACTTCGCCGACGCCCGCCGCTGAGTGCCAGCAGGCCGGCGCCGATGATCAGTGCGGCGCCCAGCACGGTGGTTTCTCGCGGCACTTCGGCGAAGAACAGGAACCCCCAGAGCGGCGACCACAGGATGCCTGTGTATTCGAAGGTGGCGACGCGGTTGGCGGGCGCCAACCGGTAGGCCTGCGACAACAGGATCATGCCGGCCGAAGCGACGAGGCCACAGGCGGCCATCTTCAGGAAATCCGGCATTGTCGGCCACACCCATGGCCGCACCAGGAATTCGACGCTCGGATGCGCCGCGTGGGTGATGCCGGCAAGGTGGAAGACGGCCGCGACGGCAATGGCGCCGCTGAGATAGGCGCCGTTCTGGTAGAAGGCCATCACGGTCGACGATTCGGTGTCGCCGATGCGGCGCGCCATCAACTGCGAAAAGCCGTAGAGGAAGGCCGAGCCCAGCGACAGCAGCGCCGCCCAGTCGAACACGCCGGCGCCGGGACGCACCATCACAAGCACGCCGACCAGGCCGATCAGCACCGTCGCCAGTGTTTTCCAGGAGACGCGCTCGCCGAGATAGGGACCGGCCATCGCCATGATGAACAGCGGCGCCATGAAATAGAGCGCCACGGCATCGGCCAGCGGCAAGGCGGCGATCGCCAGATAATAGACCGTATAGGACGAGAACTGGATGAAGGCGCGCAGCGTCAGCATGCCGAAGCGCTTCGACAGCACCGCCTTCAGGCCGACATCGGCCTGGACGAGCACGATCAGGATCGGCAGCGCAACGATGGCGCGGATCGCCATCACCTCGGTCACCGGATAGCCGCCCGAGACCGCCTTCACCAGCGGATCCTGCAGCGAAAAGACCAGCACGCCGAGGCAGAGGCTCAAAATGCCAAGCACCGTCCGGTTCTGCATGATCGATCCAGCGAAAAAGAACCCGCTACCGTTTTCAGGCAGCGGGCACGAGTGAGGACTCTTCGATTGGTCCGCGACCGATTTCACGGTCGCATATCCAATGGGTGTGGTGACTATCCTGCGGCGTTTGACATCTGGCAAACGAATTGGAATGATGCCAGCAATCAACTTTTCTTATGGCGACTTCGATGCGACCAGTGCTCGACAGCGACCTCCTGCGCACCTTCGTGGCGGTGGCCGAAACCGGCAATTTCACACGTGCGGCGGAGAAAGCCGGGCGCACGCAATCGGCCGTGTCCATGCAGATGAAGAAGCTGGAGGACATGGTCGGCGACAATCTGTTCGAGCGCGGCTCGCGCGGCGTGGCACTGACGCGCCGCGGCGGCGAATTGATCGCCAATGCGCGCCGGATCGTCTCGCTGCTCGACGAGACGGCGGCCTCGCTGGTCGCGCCGCCGCTCGGCGGGCTGGTGCGCATCGGCATCCCGGCCGAATATGGACGTTCGATCCTGTCGCGGGCGCTGGGCGAATTCGCCAAGCGGCATCCGCGCGTCGAGGTCACGGTGCGCTACGCACATTCGGATTCGCAGGTGCGGGCACTCGCGGCCGGCGAGCTCGACCTCGCGGTGGTGTTCGAATGGGAGGGCTCTTCCGGCGGCGAGGTGCTGATGCACGACCCGACGGTCTGGGTGACATCGACGCTGCATCATATGCATGAGGAACGGCCGGTGCCGATCGCGCTCTACAGCCGCAACGGCTGGTGCCGCGACTTCGCCATCAAGTCGCTGCAGCAGCGCGGCCTCGACTACCGCGTCGCCTACACCAGCGACACCAATGGCGGCCTGACGCTCGCCGTCACTTCCGGCCTGGCGATCGCGCCGATCTCGCGCAGCAACATCCCGGAAGATTGCCGCGAACTGACGGCTGCCGACGGCTTCGGCGACATCGATTCCTCGAACGTCGTCCTGCACCGCAATCCGCTGGCGACCGGCGAAGCGATCGACGGCATGGAGAACGCGATCCGCGAGGCCTTCATGCTGACCCGGCAGACGGGCGCGGCGGCCGGGCTTTAGTCCGGCGGGCCACTTTCAATCTGCCTGAGCCAGCGCATGGCATCATCCAGGCGATCGTCGCCCCAGAACAGCTCGCCGTCGACGAGGAAACTCGGCGAGCCGAAAATGCCGAGCGCCTTGGCTTGCTCGGTCGCGGCGGCGAGCTCAGCCTTGGCGGCGTCGCTGTCGGCCTCCCGCAGGATCGGTTCCGGTTCCTGCCCCGCTTTGTTGATGCTTGCCGAGATGTTCGGCTCGCTGCCGGCCGGTTCACCCATCTCGAACCAGCGTCGGTAGCTCTCCCTGGCATAGGCCTCGCACCAGCCCTCCCGCGCGGCAATGACGGCGACGCGATTGGCGCGCTCAAGTTCGGCAAGCGGGTAGGGCGCGGGCAGCTTAGGCACCATCCTGTACATCGCCGCGCGACGCTCTATGTCGCGCCACATATAGGCGGCCTTCACCGGCTTCTTGGCGAAGGGGATATTGTCCATCTCGATCATGATCGAGCGCACGTTGAATGGCCGCCAGCGGAACTCGATGCCGGTCTCAGCCTGGATCTTCGCCAGTCGCATCACCGAAAGGTAGGTGTAGGTGCTGCCGATGGAAAACCAGAAATCGATCATCGCCCTGTGCCCTCGGCCGTGACGCTACCGGTTCTGAATATGCAGGGCAATCTCGCAACGCCGATGACGGACTATTTCAGTTCCAGCAGCCGTTCGAGATAGCTGCGCTCGATATCGGGGCTGAGCGCGTTGCCGAGCCGCTTGCGAATCGCGTCGAGGATCTGGCGGGCGCGCTGAACGTCGATCTCGTCGGGAACCTTGACCGAGGTGCCGTCGTCGGGGCCGTTGGTGGCGCGCGGCCGCCCCAGCGGATCGCGATCGGCGTCCTGCTGGCGGCCGCCTTGCTCGCTGCCACCCTGGTCGCTCTGCATGGCCTGCATCTGCTTCATCATTTCCTTGGCGCCGCGGCGCAGCGCCTCCAGCGCGCGGCCCTGGTGGCCGACGGCCTGGTCGCCATCGCCCTGGCCAAGCGATTGTTCGGCATTGCCCATCGACTTGCCGGCCTCGCCGAAGCCCTCATTGGGCTCCATGCCCATGCCTTCGAGGCCTTTCTTCAACTGGTCGAGCTCGCTCTGCAACTGGCCCTGGCCTTCCTGCAGCTGCTTCAGCGCATCGGCCAAATCCTTCGGCGACATTTTCGGCCGTCCCAGCGGATCGCGGTCCTGACCGGGCCCCGGCCGCTGCTGGTCACTGGGCTGGCCCTGTTCGCCATCCTCGCCAAGCTGCTGCTGCTCGCCGCCCTCGCCCCGCTGTCCGCGCTGCATCTGGTCCAGCCGGAAGGTGTCGTTCATCATCTCCTGCTGTCGGCGCATGATATCGCCGAGCTTGTCCATCTGCTGGCGCATCTCGCTGTCCTGCTCGCCACCCGGCTGCTGGCGGCCGGCCTGCAGGTTGTTCATCATGTCCTGCAGCTCGGAGAGAAGCTGCTGCGCCTTGTCGCGATCGCCCGATTTGGCCAGATTCTCGATCTGGTCCATCATGCGGTTGATATCGCTCTGGCGCAGCTCGCGGCCGTTCTGCTGCATCTGCGGCGCGTTCGGATTCTGTTGCGCGCGCTGGGCGAATTCCTGCAGGAACTGGTTCATCGCCTCGCGCAGTTCCTTCATCGCCTTTTCGATCTCCTGATCGCTGGCGCCGTTCTTGATGGCGTCCTGCAACGCCTGCTGCGCCTGACGCAGCCGGCGCTCGGCGGCAGACAGATTGCCTTCCTCGATGCCGAGCGCGATTTCCCAGAGATAGGAGACGACGTTGCGCAGCTGGTCGTCGCTCCCGGAGAGCTTCAGCCGGCTCCTCGCGCTCATGATGGCAAGATAGTTGGACATGTTGTCGAACGTGTCCTCGGGCCGCAGCGTGATCGCGTCCATCAGGTCGAGAACGCGCGGCTTGGTATTGGTGTCAAGCGCCAGCAGCCGGCGCTGTTCGATCACCGCCCGGGCCAGCGGATTGGCGAAGGGCCGCTCGGGCATGACCATTGTCTTGGTCTCGCTGGTCGCGGTGTGGCCGGCATCGTCGGTGACGCTCAGCGTCAGCTTGATGTTGCTGCCGGCCCAGGCATGTTCGGTCAGGTCCTTGGTCGTCTTGGCCGCGCTCGCCTTGCCGCCGCGGCGCGGCAGGGTCAACGGCATGTCGGGCGGGCCGTAGAGCGGATGCGCGTTGGTGGCCGGCGGATCCAACAGCTTGAAAACGGCCTTGGCGGAGGCTGCCCCATAGTCGTCGGCGATCTCGTAGTTGAGCTCGATGGCGCCGTTGACGGCGCGCTTCGGTTCGCCGACGAAACGGATCGTCGGCGGCTTGTCTGGAATGACGGCAAAGGCCCAGTGGCCGAGATCGCTATCGCCGGATTTCAGTGTCAGCCTGCCGTTGGTGTTCAGCTTGCCGGAGAACTGGCGCACTTTTGGTGCCGTCTGGCTGGTGGCGGCGGGCGCGGTTCCCTTGGGTGCTATGGGGGACGACGCGGGCTCGATGGCGCGATCATTGCCGTCTTGATCGGCATAGCTCAGCGTTTCCTCGCCCGAGCCGCCGGTGACGCGCAGCGAAACGTCGCTGCCTTGCGGCACGGAAAAGGTCTGGACGGCCTGGTTGGCGTCGGCGGTCAGGAACAGCGGCGCCTTGCCGGTATAGGCGGGCGGCGTGACCCAGGCGTCGATGCGCGGCGGCACCGCATCGTGCGCGGCGCGGGCGACAAAAGCGTCGCTGGCCCTGCCGCCAAAGGGTCCGAAGGAGAAGGCCAAAGCGGTGACGAACAGCAGCCCCGCCACGGCGCGCAAGCCCCAGCGGTCATAGTCCGGCACCCCGGTGCGCGGCCGGTCGGCGCCGAGGCTCGAAAGCCGCTCGGCCATGCGCTTCTGGTGCTCGCGCCACAGCGCCTGCGAGAAGATGCTCTCGGCCCCGCTCGGCCGGTCGGTCTGCACCTGCACCGGGCTGTGCAGCAATTCGTTCGCCGCCTCGATGCGTCGGTCGATCTCGGCTGCCGAGGGCATGCGGAAAAAGCGAAGCGGATAGAGCGCCGCGACCGCGGCCAGCGCGAACAGGATCAGAAGGCCGATGCGGACCGTGTCCGGCAGACGCGGGAACAGACCGAACCATGACAAGCTGAGGAACAGGCTGGCAACGACCAGCAATGGCAGCACGAGCGGCCAGGTGCGCTCGAAGAGTATCGAGGCCCGCGTCGCCAACCGGCTGAGCGCCAGCCGCCCGGCCAGGCCGCGTCCACCGCTGGCCAGGCCGCGTTCGCCGCTGGAAATGGGACGTTCGGTCATCGGCCCTTCCTGCCCGGGCACGATAGCCCAGACGTCATCAGCAGAAGGATACCAACAAACACGGCAAAGGCGAGGCGAGTTCCAAAAAACGTGAAGCGGTCTGGCCGGGTTATGATCAGAAACTGGCGGGATTCGTGTTCGAACCGCAGACGAGGACCGCCACGCGCTCGCCTTCCGCCGGCACATAGCGTCCGGAAAGCATGGCGGCGAAGGCCGCGGCGCCGCCCGGCTCGGCGATGATTCGCACACGGTCCCACAGCGCCTTCTGCGCCGCGACGATGTCGTCGTCGCTCACCAGGATCGATCGCTCGACGAAGGCTTCGGCGATCGGGAACATCATCTCGCCGACGCGCTTCGGCGCCAGCGAATCGGCTGCAATGCCCTCGGCGGGCGCATCGACCGGCTCTCCGGCCTCCAGGGCACGGTAAAGCGTCGGCGCTCCCTCGGGCTCGATGGCGACGATGCGGATGCGGCCAGCGAACCAGGCGGCGATGCCGCCGATTAGGCCACCGCCGCCGACGGCGACCAGAAGCGTGTCGATCTCGGGCAGGTCGGCTTCGATCTCCAGGCCGAGCGTGCCTTGGCCGAGCAGCGTTTCTTCCTGGTTGAAGGCGTGCACCTGCAAAGCGCCGGTCCTGGCGGCGTAGTCTTCGCTGGCGGCCAGCGCTTCGGCATAGCGGGCGCCGCCGACCACCAGCTCGGCGCCATAGGCGCGAATGCGCGCGAGCTTCGCCGGCGGGCTGACTTCGGGCACGAAGATGGTCGCCTTGTGCCCGAGCTTCATGGCGGCGTAAGCGACGGCCGCGCCATGATTGCCGCCGGACGCGGCGACCACGCCGGCTTCGGGCACCTGGCGTTCGAGCAGGTTGGTGAAGGCGCCGCGCGCCTTGAACGAGCCGGAATGCTGCAGGCATTCGAGCTTCAGGTCGACTGGGAAGGCGGGCCGGCCGAAATCCGCCATGTCGACGCGCATGACCGGCGTGTGGCGGACATAGGGGCGGATGCGCGGCTCGACGGCGGCGATGCGTTCGCGCGTGATCGTCCCTTTGTCCGACGTGCTTGTGTTCAACATGGCCTGCTCCTCGGGATTGACTTCAATTAGTAACTTAGCAAAATGGCTAAATGCAAGAGGTCGACATCTTCAAGGCGTTTGCCAATGAGCGCAGGCTGCAGATCCTCGAATGGCTCAAGGACCCGCGCGCGCATTTTCCGCGCCAGGCCGATGGCGATCTGGTGGAGGACGGCGTCTGCGCGCTGCAGATCGCCGAAAAGCTCGGCATCAGCCAGGCGACGCTCAGCGAGCATATGCGCGTGCTGACCCAGGCCGGCCTGCTCAGCACCAAGCGCACCAAGCAATGGATTTTCTATCGCCGCGACGAGGGGCGGATCGCCGAAGCCAAGGCGCTGATCCAAGAGAAGATCTAGCGTCAGGCGAGAGGACTATTTCAGCCAGTCGGGGACCGAATCCAATCCAATCAGGTCCTCATAGGTCTGGCGCGGCCGCACGACATGGAAGCGGTCGCCGTCGACCAGCACCTCCGGAACCAGAAGCCTGGTGTTGTAGGTGCCGGCCTGTACCGCGCCATAGGCGCCGGCTGTCGAAACGGCGATCAGGTCGCCCGCCTTCAGCTTTGGTAGGTCGCGGTCGAGACCGATGAAGTCGCCGGTCTCGCAGACCGGGCCGACGACGTCGACCTTCATGCGCGGCGTGGACGCGGGCGGCTGCACCACCGGCCTGATGTCGTGGAAGGCGTCATAGAGCGTCGGCCGGATCAGGTCGTTCATGGCGGCGTCAACGACGAGGAAGTTCTTGGCGTCGCCTTCCTTCACGTAGATGACCTCAGACACGAGGATGCCGGCATTGCCGACGATCAGGCGGCCGGGCTCGAACATCACCCTCAGGCCGAGCTTGGTGACGTGCTTCCTGACGATTTCGGCGTAAGCGTCGGGCAAAGGGGGCGGGCTGTTGTCGACGCGGTAAGGAATGCCGAGGCCGCCGCCGAGATCGACATGCTCGATCGCATGCCCGTCGGCGCGCAGCGCTCCGACCAGTTCGACCAGCAATGCGAAGGCATCGTCGAAAGGCTGCAATTCGGTGATCTGGCTGCCGATATGGGTGTCGATGCCGGTCACCTTGATGCCCGGCAGTTGCGCGGCGCGGGCATAGACCTGCCGCGCGCGCTGCCACGGGATGCCGAACTTGTTCTCGGCCTTGCCGGTCGAGATCTTCTTGTGAGTCCTGGCATCGACATCCGGATTGATGCGCAGCGAGACCGGCGCCACCTTGCCGAGCGCGGTCGCTCGCGCCGACAAAAGCTCCAGCTCAGGCTCGGATTCGACGTTGAAGCAGAGAATGCCGGCCGAAAGCGCAAAGTCCATCTCGCGCGCCGTCTTGCCAACGCCGGAAAACAGGATCTTGCCGGCCGGGATGCCGGCGGCCAAAGCGCGGCGCAATTCGCCTTCGGAGACCACGTCGGCGCCGGCGCCCTGCCTAGCCAGCGTCCTCAGCACGGCCTGGTTGGAATTCGCCTTCATGGCGTAGCAGACCAGCGCGTCGAGGCCGGAAAAAGCCTCCTTGAAGACGCGGAAATGCCGGGTCAGCGTCGCGGTCGAATAGCAATAGAAGGGCGTGCCGACCTCGGCTGCGATGTCGGGAATGGCGACGTCCTCGGCATGAAGCACGCCGTCGCGGTAATCGAAGTGGTTCACGGTGTTGGTTCCGGAAAGTTGAAGCTCGATTAGACCGGGTCGATCTCACCGGCTCTACAGCAGGGGATCGAGGATGAACTTCCTGTCCTTGACCGGTTTTTCCGGCTCGGGCGGCACCGGCTGCTTGGCGCGTTCGGCATCCTTGCGCGCCTGCTCCGCCGCCTCATAAGGCGTGTCGAGGCCGGTCTTCCTGCCGCAGGCCGTGACGGTGACTACCGCAGCCAGCAGCGCCAGCGTCACCAAAATCCTGCTACGGGTCATCGATCCATCCGTTCGAAACTGATTGCGTGCTGCGCTTTTAGCCGAGTTTTCAGCGCTTTGCATCCCGGCAATTTAAAGCGCGGCGCGCTTTAAATCTTTGTTTTGATGCATGTCGTTCTCCCAGAACGGCTGCACACTTCTGGGCGACATGCATTAAGCCTTGGCGAGCCGCTTTTTCCAGTAGCGGATCTGCTTTCGCACTTCCGACGGCGCGGTGCCGCCGAAGCTTGTGCGGCTCTTCACCGAATTCTGAACGGCAAGCACCGAGAAGATGTCGTCGGTGATGCCCGAATGGATCGAGCGCAGGTCGTCCAGCGAGAGCTTTTCCAGCCCAAGCTTCTTCTCCTCGGCCAGCGCCACGGCGCGGCCGGTGACATGGTGGGCTTCGCGGAAGGGGAGGCCCAGATTGCGCACCAGCCAGTCGGCAAGATCGGTCGCGGTGGCGTGACCGGCGCCTGCGGCCTTCTTCATGGCGGCGGCGTTGACGGTCATGTCGCGCACCATGCCGGCGGTCGCCGCCAGCATCAGGTCGAGTGTCTCGGCGGCGTCGAAGACCGCTTCCTTGTCCTCCTGCATGTCCTTGCCGTAGGTCAGCGGCATGCCTTTCATCACGGTCAGCAGGCCGACGAGATGGCCGTTGACGCGGCCGGTCTTGCCGCGCACCAGCTCGGCGGCATCCGGGTTCTTCTTCTGCGGCATGATCGAGGAGCCGGTGGAGAAAGAATCCGACAGGCGGATGAAGCCGAATTGCGGCGTCGACCAGATGATGATCTCCTCGGCGAGCCTGGAGAGATGCGTCGCGCAGATCGCGGCAAGGCTCAGGAACTCGAGCGCGAAATCGCGGTCCGAAACGCTGTCGAGGGAATTGCGCGTCGGCTCGCGGAAACCCAGCGCCTTCGCCGTCATGTGGCGGTCGATGCCGAAGCTCGTGCCGGCAAGGGCCGCCGCGCCTAGCGGGCTTTCATCCATGCGCTCGATGGCGTCGTGGACGCGCGAGAGGTCGCGGCCGAACATCTCGACATAGGCCATCAAGTGGTGGCCGAGGGTCACCGGCTGCGCCGCCTGCATATGGGTGAAGCCGGGCATGACGGTCGCCGCATGCTCCTCGGCGCGTTCCAGGAACGCGGCGATCAGCTCCTTCAGCGCCCGGGCGACGCGCTGGCACTCCTGCTTGACCCAGAGCCGGAGATCGACCGCCACCTGATCGTTGCGCGAGCGGGCGGTGTGCAGGCGTCCCGCCGCCGGGCCGATCAGGTCGGCAAGGCGGGCCTCGACATTCATGTGGATGTCTTCGAGCTTGGTCGAGAATTCGAACGTGCCGGCCTCGATCTCTTTCAAGATCGTGTTCAGCCCGTGAGCGATTTTTTCTTGATCGGCGGCCGAAATAATGCCCGTTTGAGCCAACATCTCGCTATGGGCGATCGATCCGCTTATGTCCTGCGCATAGAGCTTGCGGTCGAAGCCGATCGACGCATTGATCGCTTCCATGATCGCGGCCGGACCCGAGGCAAAACGTCCGCCCCACATCTGGTTGCTGGCCTTCTTGTCGCTCATCGCTATAACCCGTGCTCCGGAGCAGTTTTGAAAATGGCAGACGGCAAGAGATTGTTTTTTCCGACTACGCGCCTCATCCTCGCCGCTTTGGTGGCGGGCGTGCTGGCCGGCGCGGTCGCGGTATATGTCAGCGAGAGCGGTTCTGGCAACAACGCTCCCGAGAAGGCCGTCGCGGTCGCCGGCAAGGACGATGCCGCCTGCGCGCCAAAGGCCGCCCGCGCCAAGCAGGTCGCCGCCAAGGCCGTCGGCCAGGTCGCGGCGCTGCAGCCGGCCGATCCGCCGCAATCGCTGAAGAGCTTGGCCTTCAACGGCCCCGACGGCAAGCCAATGACAATTGCCGACTATGCCAGCAAGACCGTGCTGCTCAATCTGTGGGCGACATGGTGCGCGCCGTGCCGCGCCGAGATGCCGGCGCTCGACGCGCTGCAGAAGGAGAAGGGCGGCAAGGACTTCGAGGTGATCGCGGTCAATGTCGACACCGGCGACGATACGAAGCCGAAGAAGTTCCTCAAGGAAATCGGCGTCGAGACGCTCGGCTTCTACCGGGACCCGACGATCGCCCTGTTCAATGAGGCGAAGACGCGCGGGCTGGCGCTCGGGCTTCCCGTGACCATGCTGATCGATGGCGAAGGCTGCCTGATCGCGCATATGAACGGCCCGGCCGAATGGTCGAGCCCCGACGCCAAGCGGCTGGTGGAAGCGGCGCTCGAGCCCTGATCGTGGCCGCTATCTTACCCGCGCCGTAACCACCAGCGCCTCGTGGTCGGCGCTCGGACTGCCGTCCGGCAACACCGCCGGCAGTGTCTCCGGTGCGCTTGCCGCAAGGCCGCGGGTGAAGAACCAGTCGATATGGCCGGTGGGCGTTCTGTCGCCCGCCGGGCGCCGCTGCGTCGGCCTGTCGAACGCATTGGCGTCGCGCCAATCGTAGCCACGCCCGGCCATGACGGCGAAGAGGGGCTCGTGGCGGTCGGGGCACATCAGCCGGTCCGGTTCGGCGTCGATGCGCGCCTGCCATGCGGCCGGATCGGCGTGACGCTCTTCATAGGTTGCGGTCAGCGTGTTGAAGTCGCCGCCGATCAGGACCGGCGCTTCCGCGTCATACCTGTCGATGGCGTCGAGGAGGTGGCGCGTCTGGTCGGCACGGCCGGCAGGCGTCGTACGGTTCTCGAGATGCACCGAGACGACGGTGACTCGGCGCTCGCCCACCATCACCTGGCCGCCAAGCGCCATGCGGCCGCCGATGCGCGGCTGGCCGTGCTCCGGCAGGAACCAGGCGCCGGCCGCATCCAGCCGAACGAGGAAAGGCCGCAGCAGCGGGACGGCGCTGGTTATGGCGTTGCCATGGAAGCCCTCAACGTTCTCGGCGCCGCCATTTGCCGCTTGCTCCGCCTCATTGCCGGTGCCGAGTTCGAGGAACTCGACGCCATAGGCATAGGAATGGCCTAGACGATCGGCAAGCTGGCGCAAAAGATGACCGTTGCCGGAGCGCGCCATGCCCTTGTCGACTTCGGACAGCAGCACGACGTGCGGCGCCCGGCCGGCGATCGTAGCAGCGATGGCATCGACATGACGCAGCCGCTCGACGTTCCACGCCATGACGGTCAGGCTTTCGCCGGCGCTCTCGCGCGATGCCTTGCCGCCGATCTCGATCTCGCCGAGGGCGGGAACGGCGGCCGCGTGGCGCAGATGGGTGGCGCTGTCGCGCGGTCCGTCGCGCATGGCGTTGCGGACGGCGACAGGCACGTGCGTGAGCTGCGGGACCAGCATGTCTCTTCTCATCCAGTTAGCCGGTTAATCACGGAGGCCTTTTCGACGCTTCGCAGCGCCCTAGCTTCCTAGAGCGCCGATGTGACGTTTTCATGCCGGCGCGACCGCTGCCAGGGGAGGAGAGACTGGCTGTCCATAGGGCCTCAGGGCCACAACAGAACTGTCACATACCTTCTCTATGAGAGCGGGCAAGGACTTGCGCAAAACCTTGTCACACTGCCACTCAAGAGGGAA
The DNA here is from genome assembly GCF_006439475.1 of Mesorhizobium sp. B2-8-9. Taxonomy (NCBI): domain Bacteria; kingdom Pseudomonadati; phylum Pseudomonadota; class Alphaproteobacteria; order Hyphomicrobiales; family Phyllobacteriaceae; genus Mesorhizobium; species Mesorhizobium sp. B2-8-9. The sequence goes on from NZ_VFTQ01000028.1 coordinate 57,202, forward strand.
AAACCATGACGATCATCAAGCGGGGCTTTGCCGCCCTTGCCGCCGGCGCGCTCAGCACCGCGCTTGCGATTCCTGCATTTGCGGAGCCGGTCAAATTCGACTTCTGGTTCGGTCTTTCGGGCGATCTCGCCCGCGTCGTCGATACGCTGTGCAAGAACTTTAACGATTCCCAGAAGGACTATCAGGTCGTCTGCACCAGCCAGGGCAATTACGACGCCACCCTGCAGAACACGATCGCCGCCTTCCGCGCCGGCAAGCAGCCCACCGTCGTCCAGGTCTATGACGTCGGCACCGCCACCATGATGCTGTCGGGCGCCTACAAGCCCGCCGACAAGCTGATGGAGGAGAACGGCTACAAGATCGACTATAGCGACTATTTCCCAGGCATCGCCCGCTACTACGCGACGTCGAAGGGCGAGATGCTGTCCTTCCCGTTCAACTCGTCGACGCCGCTGATGTACTGGAACAAGGACGCCTTCGCCAAGATCGGCAAGACCGAGGCGCCGAAGACATGGGAAGACGTCGCCGCCGACCTCAAGGCGCTGAAGGACGCCGGCTATGATTGCCCGATGGCGATCAACATCTCGGCCAATGAAAGCTGGCAATTGATGGAGCAGTTCTCGGCACTGCACAACCAGCCGATCGCCACCAAGAACAATGGCTATGACGGTCTCGACGCGCGTCTGGAAGTCAACAAGACCAAGTTCGTCCAGTACGTCACCGATCTCAAGAAGTGGTATGATTCCAGTCTGGTCAAGATCAAGTCCAAGGACCTCGGCCAGGACATGGTTCAGGCCTTCGCCACCGGCACCTGCCAGCTCATCCTGACCTCGGTCGGCGATCATGGCACGGTAGGCCGCACTCAGAAGGAAGGCATGAAATGGGACGTGGCCGAGCTCCCGGTCTATGCCGGCACCGAGCGCAAGAACTCGCTGGTCGGCGGCGCTTCGCTGTGGGTGCTGTCGGGCAAGTCGGACGCCGAATACAAGGGCGCGGCAGCGTTCCTCAACTTCATCCACGACCCCAAGACCGCTTTGTTCTGGTCGACCAACACCGGCTACATCCCGGTGACGAAGTCGGGCTTCGATTTCATGAAGTCCAACGGCTTCTACGACAAGGCGCCCTATAAGGGCCGCGAAGTGGCGATCGCCAGCCTGACCGCGTCGGAGCCGACCGAGATCACCCGCGGCATCCGCCTCGGCAACTTCACCCAGATCCGCGCCGAGTTCGGCACGCAGATGCAGGCGATCTTCGCCAACAAGGTCAGCGTGCAGGAAGGCCTCGATGCGCTGGTCAAGAATGGCGACGCGATCCTCGAGCGCTTCCAGCAGACCTATCCGGGTAAGACCCTGCCCTGATCCCGGATACTGGAACGGCCGCCCGCCGAGCATCGACGGGCGGCCATTTCATATGGATTTTGATTTGGGCATGTCTTTGTCTCCCGAAACCGGTTCCCACTTTCGGGAGACATACCTTAGTCTTGTGCCGCGCGAGCGGGTTGGCGGTTCAACGACATCGGCGGATCGATGGAAAAACGCGTCACTTTCAGCAAATGGACGATCGGCATCCTGTTCGCGGTGCCGCAGCTAATTCTGATCTTCACCTTCTTCTACTGGCCGGCCGGGCAGGCCGTGTACTGGTCGCTGACGCTGCAGCAGCCCTGGGGCGGCGGCAATATCTGGGTCGGGCTCGACAATTTCCGCTCGATCCTGTCCAACGCCAGCTACTGGGACTCGATCACCGCCAGCATGATCTTCGCCGGGATCAGCACGGGACTTGCGATGACAATCGCGCTGGTGCTCGCCGCCTTGACCGACCGCCAGCTTGCCGGCTCATGGCTTTACCGCGTGGTGCTGATCTGGCCCTACGGCATCGCCGCACCGGCGCTGGCGCTGGCGTTTCGCTTCATCCTGGCACCGGAAGCCGGCTTCATGGCCGTGGTCAACCAGGTCTGGCCCGGCTTCTGGGACCCTGGACTTGACGGCGCCGACGCCATGGCCTCGATCATCATCGCCTTCTCGTGGAAATATGTCGGCTATAATTTCATCTTCTTCCTCGCCGCCTTCCAGGCGATTCCGCGCTCGCTGATCGAGGCGGCGGCGATGGACGGCTCCGGCGTCATCCGGCGCTTCTGGGATATCCAGTTTCCGCTGATCACGCCGACCATCTTCTTCCTGCTGGTCATCAACATCACCGAGAGCTTCCAGGATTCCTTCGGCATCGTCGACATCATGACCGCAGGCGGACCGGCCAACGCCACCAATCTGATGGTCTACAAGATCTATTCCGACGGCTTCAAAGGCCTCGATTATTCGGGCGCCGCCGCGCAGAGCATCATCTTGATGATGCTCATCATCGCGCTCACCATCGTCCAGTTCCGCTTCATCGAGCGGCGCGTGCATTATCGTTGAGGCGGGCCATGGTCGAGCGCACCCCGATCCTCAATTTCTTCACGCATCTGATCCTGTTCGTCGGCTTCGTATTCTGCGTGGCGCCGTTCGTCATCGTAGCGATCGCCGCCTCGCATAATCTAAAGGACGTCAACGACGTGCCGATGTCGCTGCTGCCGGGTAGCGATTTCTGGGTCAACATCAGGACGGCCTGGACGACCGCCGACCTCGGTCCGAAGCTTCTCAACTCCTTCATCATGGCGTTTGGCGTGGCCGCCGGGAAAGTCATCATCTCGGCGCTGACCGCCTTCTCGATCGTCTATTTCCGTTATCCCGGCCGCATGCTGATGTTCTGGCTGATCTTCATCACGCTGATGCTGCCGCTCGAGGTGCGCATCGTGCCGACCTACGCGGTGGTCGCCAACGTGCTCGAGCCCTATCAGGCGATCATGGACCTGACCGGCCTCTCCTGGCTGATCGAAAAGGTCTCGGGCGTGCAGGTTTCGCTCAGCCTGGGACTGCTCAATTCCTATAGCGGCCTGATCCTGCCGCTGGTCGCCACCGCCACCGGCACCTTCCTCTACCGCCAGTTCTTCCTGACCGTGCCGGATGAGTTGACCGAGGCGGCGCGCATGGACGGCGCCGGTGCGCTGCGCTTCTTCGTCGATATCCTGCTGCCGCTATCGCGCAACAACATGGCGGCGCTCGGCACCATCATGTTCCTGTGGGCCTGGAACCAGTATCTGTGGCCGTTGCTTATCACCACCGACCAGTCGCATGCGATGGCGGTGACAGAGCTGAAGCAGCTCATCCCCAATGTCGGCGGCGCGCCCGAATGGCATATCGCCATGGCCGGCACGCTGATCGTCATGCTGCCGCCGCTGATCGTCGTGGTGCTGATGCAGCGCTGGTTCGTGCGCGGCCTGATCGCCACCGAAAAATAGGGAGACGGAAAATGGCCTCCATCGCCATTCGCGGCGTCAAGAAGAACTACGCCAAGACGCAGGTCGTGCATGGCGTCGACCTCGACTTCGCTTCGGGCGAATTCGTCGTCATCCTCGGGCCGTCCGGTTGCGGCAAGTCCACGCTGCTCAGAATGATCGCCGGGCTGGAAGAGATTTCCGACGGCACGATCGCGATCGACGGCACGGTGGTCAACAAGCTCGAGCCGCGCGAGCGCGGCTGCGCCATGGTGTTCCAGAACTACGCGCTCTACCCGCATATGAGCGTGGCGCAGAACATCGGCTATTCGCTGAAGGTGGCCGGCGTTCCGTCGGCCGAACGCGCCCAGCGCGTCCAGGCGGTGGCGCGCGTCCTGGAACTGGAGCACCTGCTCGACCGCAAGCCGATGGCGCTGTCCGGCGGCCAGCGCCAGCGCGTCGCCATGGGCCGCGCCATGATCCGCGAGCCGAAGGTGTTCCTCTTCGACGAGCCGCTCTCAAACCTCGATGCCAAGCTGCGCGTGCAGATGCGCTCCGAGATCCGCAAGCTGCACCGGCGCCTCAGCGCCACCTCCGTCTTCGTCACGCACGACCAGGTCGAGGCGATGACGTTGGCCGACCGGCTGGTGGTGATGAATGGCGGCCGTGTCGAGCAGGTCGGCACACCGGCGGAAGTCTATAGCCGGCCGGCCAGCCGCTTCGTCGCCACCTTCGTCGGTGCGCCGGCGATGAACATGCTCGAAGGCACCGTCACGCTCGACGGGCTGTCATTGCTCGGCGGCAGCCGCAAGCTCAACGTGTCGCGCACGGGCGTTCCCGTGGGCGCGAAAGTCGCGGTCGGTATCCGGCCGGAGGCGGTGCGCATGGTGGCGCCGGGCACGCCGGGAGCGCTCGCGGCGACCGTCGACCTCATCGAGGAATTGGGCGCCGGCCGCGTCGTCTATGTCGATCTCGACGGCGCGCCGTTCTCTGTCGTGACGTCGGAGACCGTTCACTCCGAACCGGGCAGCACGATCGGCCTGCAGTTCGCCGAAGCGGACCTGCACTTCTTCTCCTCGGAGACGGGCGGCAGGCTGGACGTGTTCAAGGCCTCGGTGCCGGAACCGGTGCTGTAAGGCGGGCCTTGCAAGGCTGACTTTGCAAATTATCTGAGGGTTCACGGAATGAAGATCATCCAGGTCACCGACGTCCATCTCGATCGTCGGCGCCAGATACGCTATGGCGCGGATCTGAACGAGCGGCTCGATCGCTGCATAGACCATATCAATGCTCGGCATGGAGATGCGGCGCTCTGCATCTTCACCGGCGATCTGGCCGACGACGGCGAAGCCGAGAGCTATGCCGATTTGAAATCGGCGCTGAGCCGGCTCACTGTGCCTTACCAGCTGCTGCCTGGAAACCATGACCGGCGTGCCAATCTGATCGCCGCCTTTCCGGATAACGGGACGGACGGCAACGGCTTCGTGCAGTCGGTGCTCGACACGCCGGAAGGGCGACTCGTTTTTCTCGACAGCATGGCGGAGGGTCGCGTCACCGGCGAGTTGTGCGACAACCGGCTTGCATGGCTCGACGCACGGCTTGGCGAGGCGGCAGGCAAGGCGGCTTATATTTTCCTGCATCATCCACCCGTCGAGCTTGGCCTCACTCTGCTCGACCCGCTCGGCCTCGAACAGCCGAAGCGGCTCATCGACGTGCTGACCCGCCACGGCAATGTCCGCTACATCTTCTTCGGCCATGTCCATCGCGACATCGCCGGCACCGTCGCCGGCATTCCGTTCTCGGTGCAGCGCGGCCTGCATGCCCGGTTCATGCTTGACCTGGTCGGCGACGAAGTGGTCGAGCAGGCGCCGCCCGCCTATTCGATTATCCTGATCGATGGGCAGCGCGTGGTCATCCACAGCGTTGATTTCCTGGAGCAATGGCCGTTGTGGTCGCCTGCAACTGGGCAGCGCGTGCGCTGAGGCATGCCGATATCAGGTGACGCCGGCCTGCAAACGGCGGTTTCCTGCGCTTCCGGTGCTCACGTACTTCAAGTACGCTCCGCTCCGGTTCTCGAAACCCGCCGTTTTCGGCTCGGCCTGACCTGAATATCGACACGCCTCAACCCCGACCTAAGCAAAGACATGCGCCTTGCCGGTGACGGTCAAGCGCACGATCTCGCCGATCTCCGGCGCGTCCATGCCTGTCCTGCGCAGGATCAGCGGCGTGTTGCCGATGGCGGCCGCATCGGGCGGGTCCGGGCTGTTGAGCAGCCGCACCGCGACGGTGCAGACCGAACCAGCGAACTCGCAGTCCGTCACTTCGCCGAACAGCATGTCGGGTGTGCCCGACATGCCTTCGCGCGAGGTCCGTTTGAGTAGGATCTGCTCGGGCCGCAGCATGATGCGGGCGACATCGCGCCGTCCCTTCGTGTCGACGGCAATGCGGCCGAGCCGCGATACGGCGAAGCCGTCCGCGATCCTGGCCGGCACGATGATGGCGTCGCCGAGGAACTCGGCGACCATCCTGTCCCTGGGTCGGAAATAGAGCTCTCGCGGCGTGCCGACCTGCGAGAACAGCCCTTCGCGCATCACCGCCACCTGGCTGGCGAAGGACAGCGCCTCGGCCTGATCGTGCGTGACCAGGATGGTGGTGATGCCCGCCTCCTCCAGAAGCTCGGCCACCGCCTTGCGCATCGAAGCGCGAAGCCCGGTGTCGAGCGCCGAGAACGGTTCGTCAAGCAGCATCAGCCGGGGCTTCATCGCCATGGCGCGGGCAAGCGCCACGCGCTGCTGCTGGCCGCCGGAAAGCTCGTGCGGCCGGCGCTTCAGGATCGCCTTGTCCAGCCCGACGATGTAGGCGAGCTCGACGATATGCTCGGCTCGCTTGTCGGCATTCCGCGGGATGCCGAAGCCGATATTGTCGGCGATGGTGAGATGCGGGAACAGGGCGCCGTCCTGGGCCACCACGCCGATGCCGCGGCGATGCGCGGGCACGGCCGCGCCGCCGTTGGCGAGCACCTTGCCGTCGAGTGCGATGCGGCCGCGGTCCGGCGCCTCGAAACCGGCGATCAGCCTGAGTAAGGTGGTCTTGCCGCAGCCGGAAGGCCCGACGATCGCGGTGCGGCTGCCGCTTTCCACCGCAAGGTCGACGCCGGCGAGCGCCGTCACCGGGCCGTAGCTTTTCGCGACGCCGCTGAGTTCGAGAAAGCTCATCGTCCGGCCATCCGCTTCGACTGGATGTAGAGCCACCAGGTCATCGGCAATGACATCGCCACCATGATCAGCGCGTAGGGGGCGGCGGAGGCGTAGTCGATCTCGCCGCTATAGGACCAGAAGGCCATCGCCAGCGTGCGGGTGCCGTTGGGCGCCAGCATCTGGGTGGCGGTGAGCTCGTTGGTGATGCCGAGCGCCACCATCGCCATGCCGGCCGCGGCGCCCGGCGCCGAAAGGCGGATGGTCGTCGACCACAGCGCCTTGACCGGCGGACGGCCAAGGCTGGAGGCGGCGCGCTCCAGCTCCACCGGCGCCTGCGCGATCGAGGCGCGCAGGCTTATCAGCGCGCGCGGCAGGAACATCAGCGCGTAACCGAACAGGATGGTGAACAGCGTCTGGTAGAGCGGCAGCGCGACGCGCACGGTGATGGTCACCAGCGCCAGCGCGATGACCACGCCCGGCAACGCGCCGACGATGTAGTTGCAGCTCTCAAGCAAACGCTGCAGCGGCCCCGGCGCGCGGATCGAAATCCAGGCCATGGGCATGGCGGCAACCGTTGCAAGCACCGCGCCGGCGATGGCGAGGAACAGCGTCTGGCCGAGCGCCAGGCCGATCTCGTCCCAGCGCCAGACTTCCGTGCCCCCGGCGATCAGCCAGCGGCTGACCGTGACGAAGGGCACGCCGAGCGACAGCAGCGCGACGCCGGCCGGCAAAAGCAGGCATGGCAGGGTGGCGCGGCCGAGGCGAGCGCGCTGCTGCTTGCGCGCGGCGCCGGAACCGACGCGGGCATAGCGCTCCTCGCCGCGTATCATCACCTCGAGGGCGAGCAGGAAGAGGCAGCAGACCACCAGAACGGCGGCCAGCATGTTGGCCGCCGGACCGTTGAAGGTCGACTGGAACTGGTCGACGATCGCGGTGGTGAAGGTGTCGAAACGGATGAAGACATAGAGGCCGTATTCGGCCAAGAGATGCAGGCCGACCAGCAGCGAGCCGCCGCAGATGGCGAGCCTGAGCTGCGGCAGCACGACGCGCGCGAAGACCCGCCACGGGTCAAGACCGAGCGCCGCGGCCGCATCCTCCAGCGCCGGATCGAGGCGGCGCAGCGCGGCGGCGATCGGCAGGTAAAGGAATGGGAAATAGGCGATTACGGAGACCAGCACGCCGGCCCACAGCCCATGCAGGCCCGGAACGAAGCTGATCCAGGCATAGGAGTGCACGAAAGCGGGGATAGCGAGCGGCGCGACCGAAAGCCACGACCACCAGCGATTGCCGGGCAGGTCGCTGCGCTCTGTAAGCCAGGCCAGCGCCACCGACAGCACGATGGCGATCGGCACCGTGACGACCACCAGGAGCACGGTGTTGACCAGCAATTCGCCGACGCGCGGGCGGAAGATCAGCGCCACCACGGTGTCCCAGCCGGTCTGGATCGCGACCCAGACGATGAAGGCGAGCGGCAGCAGCGCGATGAGCGAGATAAGAGCCGCGGCGAGCGTGATCCATGATGTGGGCCGGCGCTCCTTCATCCGGGCCGCAGCCAGTCTTGCCGGCGTCATGTCGATCGCCGATTGCATCAGGCAGGCCGCTGGGTCGCCTCCGCCTGCCGGCGGAAGCGGTCCGATGTGCCACTCAGGCGGGTCGAAGCGCAGTCGACTGTCATCGACGAAGCGATCTCCAAACAAAAACGCTCCCGCGGAAGGCAAATTCCCGCGGGAGCACGGTCGTTGCCCTTTTAGGACGAACGCGAACTAAAGCAAGCCGGCTTGCGTCATCAGGTCGATGACCTTCTTGGAATTCAATCTCGCCGGATCGACTTTCGGCGCCTGCAGATTGGCCAGCGGCACCAGCTTTGGGTTGGATTGGGCATCCTTGCCGATCGCATATTCATAGGACGTTCCGGTCTTCAGCACGTCCTGGCCGCCCTTGCCGGTCACCCACTTCAGGAATGCCTGGGCTTCCTTCGGATGCCTGCTGGAAGCCAGCACGCCGCCGCCCGACACCGAAACGAAGGCGCCCGGATCCTGGTTCTTGAAATAGTGAAGGCCGATATTCCCGCTGTTCTCGCCGGTCTTGGCCTGATCGCCGAAATAGTAATAGTGGTAGATCACGCCGCCATCGATCTCGCCGGCATTGACCGCCTTCATCACTGTCGAGTTGCCCTTGTAGGCGGTGAAATTCTCCTTCATCGCCTTCAGCCAGTCGGCGGTAGCGGCCTCGCCCTTGAGCTCCAGCAGGGCACTGACGATGGCCTGGAAGTCGGGGCCGGACGGCGAGGCGGCCCAGCGGCCCTTCCAGCTCGGATCGGCAAGATCGAGCAGCGACTTCGGCAACTGGTCTTCCTTCAGCTTGGCCTTGTTATAGGCAAAGACGGTGCTGCGGGCGGCAACGCCGACCCATTTGCCAGTCGACGGCTGGTATTCCTGCGGAACCTGCGCCAGCGTATCGGCGTCGACCGGCGCGAACAGTCCGGCGGCTTCGACCAGCGCCATTGCCGGCGAATTCTCAGTCAGGAACACGTCTGCCGGCGAGGCCGCTCCCTCGGCGACGATCTGGTTGGAGAAGTCGCTGTCGCCGCCGTTGCGCAGCGTGACCTTGATGCCGGTTTCCTTGGTGAAGCCCGCTGCCCATTCCTTGGCGAGGCTCTCATGCTGGGCATTGTAGACGATAATGCCTTGATCCTCGGCCTTGGCCGGGCCGGCGATCAGGCCGAGCGCCAACGCGGCGCCGGCAAGCGTGGAAAGGGCAATTTTCATAGGCATCGTCCTCACTTCGAGACAGGGGTTTGGGCACGGCTGCACCTATCAATACATGATTGTTATAGTCAACATTGTGATCCTGCTTCAATCGGTCGCCGTTCGCAAACTTTCGTGATTTTGCGGCAGTTTGGCTTGGACATTATTTCGCCGGCCACGTAACAAACCAGGGCCGAGACGCGAACATTGGGGGTAAACTCTTGTGACCGGCAAGGACGAGGCCGAGCTTTCCCGGCTGCTCAGGGCCGCCATCGCGGGAGACGAAAGGGCGTATGCCGACTTTCTGCACGGGATCGCCGCCCTCGTTCGCGGCTTTGTCCGGCGCAAGATCGTTCAGGGCGGGGTCGATCCCGAGGATGTCGTGCAGGAAACCTTGCTGGCCATTCATGTCAAACGCCACACCTGGCGGCCTGATGCGCCGGTGCTGCCCTGGGTCTATGCGATCGCCCGCTTCAAGCTGATCGATGCGTTCCGCCGGCGCGGGCGGCGCATCGAGGTCGAGATCGACGAGATCGCCGAAACCTTCGCCGAGCCGGAGGCGGAAACGGTGAGCGAGCGCGACATCAACCGGGCGCTAGACGGCCTGCCGCCGGCGCAACGCTCCGTGGTGGCATCGATCTCGGTCGATGGCCATTCGATCGGCGAGACGGCGAGCAAGCTCGGCATCAGCGAGACGGCGGTGCGCGTGTCGCTGCATCGCGGCCTGGCCGCGATCGCCAAAAGATTTGGACGAACAGCGACATGAGGACAGAGGATCTCATCAAGGCGCTCGACGCCGATGCCCGCGACGAGGCGATGCCGATGGACAGGGCCTGGTGGCTGGCGGTCGGCGTGGCCATGGCGATCGCGGCGATGGTCTTCTTTGCGACCATCGGGCCGCGTCCCGACATCATGCCGGCCATGCACACGATGCGCTTCATGTCCAAATTCGTGTTCACGCTGACGCTCGCCGCCAGTGCCTTCGCGCTGATCCGCGCGCTGTCGATGCCGGGCGCCTCGACCAGGCGGGCGACGGCCTGGATGATCGCCGCGCCGCTTCTGGTGGTGCTGGCGGTGGTTCTCGAGCTTTTCGTCGTGCCCGAGGCCGATTGGGGCAAGCGGCTTATCGGCTCGAACATGATGATCTGCATGAGCTTCATCCCGCTGATCGGCATCGGCCCGCTGGCTATCTTCCTCGGCATGCTGCGCTATGGCGCGCCGACGCGGCCGGTGTTGGCGGGCGCGGTGGCCGGCCTGCTCGCCGGCGGGCTCGCGGCGACCTTCTACGCCGCGCATTGCTTCGATGATTCGCCCCTCTTCGTCGCCACCTGGTATACGGTCGCGATCGCCTTCCTGACCGCGCTCGGCGCGCTAGGCGGACGGTTTTTCGTCCGCTGGTAGGATTAGACACCGATCCTTCGGCACAGTTTTGAAACAGTACCTTAATCATACCGGCAATTGTTTGCCGGTTATCGGAGCAGCCGCTGCCGCTCGTGCAACCATTCCTTAAAATCGATCCGCCAGAGTTGTGGCAACGCGCAGTCGCGCATTGGGTGGGATCGCATTGTGGCGTGGTTGAGTTGGAAAGGTCCGCGGGCCGGCAAGCGCGCCGTGCCCGTCTTGATGGCAGCCGGGCTCGTTGCCTTGACCGCATCGGTCCTGTTGCCGGCGCTGGAACTCGGCACGGACGCGTTGAAGGTCTGCCTGCAGATATCCGTCGCCGTCACGGCCGTCACGCTGTTTGTCTCCGCGCTGTCCATCCGCAAGATCATCGACGACCGCCGGCAGATTGCCGAGAGCGAGCAACGCTTCCGTCGGGCCATGGAGGATTCGGCGATTGGCGTCGCCATTGTCGGCCTCGATGGCCGCATCCTTCAGGCCAATCCTGCCTTTGCCGACATGCTCGGCTACACACGCTCGGAAATCGAGGCGCTGACCTTCTTCCAGATCACGCATCCCGACGATCTGCAGATCGGCCGCGACACGATGACGAGCCTGAAGGAAGGCAAGATCCACTCCTTCCATTTCGAGAAGCGGTATCTGCGCAAGGACGGCACCCCGGTCTGGGCGCAGCTCGCCGGCTCGGTCATCCGTGAAGAGGAGACAGGTCGTCCGCTCTATCTGGTGTCGCAGATCGAGGACATCGATGCGCGCAAGCAGGCCGAGGCGCGCATCGCCGAGGCAGAAGACCGGTGGAATTTCGCGCTCACCAGTGCCGGACAGGGTATCTGGAGCCTCGATATGCGCAAGGGCGGCACCACCTATTCCGAAACCTGGGTGAAGATGCTGGGCTATGCCGATGGCGAGCTCGACGGCGACCCCGATCGCTGGCTGGCCATGATCCATCCCGACGACCAGGAACGCGTCGCCGAGGCGGATCGCGCGCACCTTGCCGGCGAGACGCCCTTTTTCGAGGCCGAGTTCCGGATGCGGCACAAGGACGGCCGCTGGGTCTGGATTCTCGACCGCGGCAAGGCGATCGAGCGCGATGGCGAGGGCCGGCTGATCCGGGCAATCGGCAGCCTGACCGATATCACGGAACGCAAGGAGGCCGAGGCGCGGCTGATGGTTTCGGCGGCCATGCTGGCCGACGAGAAAGAGCGTCTCAGGGTGACGTTGCAGTCGATCGGCGATGCGGTGATCTGCACCGATGCCGCCAACCGCATCACCTTTATGAATCCGGTCGCGGAAAAACTCACCGGCGTCGTGGTCGGCGAGGCCCTGGGCAAGCTGCTCGGCCATGTCTACTGGGCGGTCGACGAGGAAAGCGGGCAGAAAGTCGGGCTCTCGCGCCCTTCCGCGAGCGAGCAGCCGCACTGCGACCAGAACACGCGCGCTGTGCTTGTCCGGCGCGACGACACGCGCTGCAGCATCCGCCAGGTGGTGTCGCCGATCATGAACGACCGCGACGAGTTCTGCGGCCTCGTTATCGTCTTCCAGGATTTCAGCGACGCGCGCGCCCTGCAGCGCCAGCTGGCCTACGCCGCCGCCCACGACGCGCTGACCGGGCTCGCCAATCGCTCGAGCTTCATCCGCATCATGGAAGATCTCGTTGACCAGTGCCGCCTCAATGGCGGTGAGCATCAGTTCATGTTCGTCGATCTCGATCACTTCAAGGCGGTCAACGACACCGGCGGCCATGCCGCGGGCGATGCGCTGCTCAAGCGCGTGGCCGACGCCCTGCGCAATGTGCTTGGCCCGGAAGACATCGTCGCGCGGCTTGGCGGCGACGAGTTCGCCGTCGTCCTCAAATCGGGCGCCGCGGCGTGCGGGCCGATCGCGGCGCGCTCGATCATCGACGCCATCGGCAATCTCGATTTCAGCTGGGACGGGCGCCCGCATTCGATCGGCGCCAGCATCGGGCTTGCGCCGATCCGCGCCGGTTGCGGCGAAGTGGACGAGATCATCGCCCGCGCCGACGCCGCCTGCTATGCCGCCAAGGCGGCCGGGCGCGGCTGCGTTTCCGCCGCGCCCGACGAAGTTTCGACAGGCGAAATTTCGAACGGCGGCGTGCCACTTCCGCCGCTCGCCGCGGCGTCCTGAGCCGTTTCGAAAGGGTTCAGCCGGGGAAGATCAGCGCGTCGGCACCGGATGGTCGCCGCGATAGTCGTAGAAGCCGCGGCCGGTCTTGCGGCCGAGCCAGCCGGCCTCGACATATTTCACCAGCAGCGGGCAGGGGCGGTATTTCGAATCCGACAAGCCCTCATGCAGCACCTGCATGATCGACAGGCAGGTGTCGAGGCCGATGAAGTCGGCAAGCTGCAGCGGTCCCATCGGGTGGTTGGCGCCGAGCCGCATGGCGGTATCGATGGCGTCGACTGTGCCGACGCCCTCATAGAGCGTGTAGATCGCCTCGTTGATCATCGGCAAAAGGATGCGGTTGACGATGAAGGCCGGGAAATCCTCGGAAACGGTGATCGTCTTGTCGAGGTGCTTCACATAGCTCTTGGCGGCCTCGAAGGTCTGGTCCTCGGTGGCGATGCCGCGCACCAGCTCGACCAGCTTCATCACCGGCACCGGGTTCATGAAATGAATGCCGATGAAGCGTTCCGGCCGGTCAGTCTGCGCGGCAAGCCGGGTGATCGAGATCGACGAGGTGTTTGTCGCCAGGATCGCTTCCGGGTTGAGCTGCGGGCAAAGCTGCGCGTAGATCTTGCGCTTCACCGTCTCATCCTCGGTCGCCGCTTCGATCACCAGATCGGCGGCGGCGAGATCGGCCATGGTCGGGGCGGCGGAAATACGCGCCATTGCTTCGTTGCGCGCCTTCTCCTCGAGCTTGCCGGAACCGACCTGGCGCGCCATGTTGCCGCTGATGGTGGCGATGCCCTTCTCGATACGGTCGGGCGACACGTCGTGGATCAGGACCTTGTAGCCGCCCAGCGCCGAGACATGGGCGATACCGCCACCCATCTGACCCGCGCCGACAATGCCGATCGTCTCGATCTTGCTCATGACCCCGATCCCGTCCGGAGCATCTTCCGCGTCTTGAAGCGCGGAAACGCTCCTGTTGTTCATTTCCTGCAATCCGGACGCAAAACCGCCGGATTGGCTTCAGGCCTTGATGGCCCGCTTTTTGTGCAGTGCAAACTAAAAGGGCGGGGCGACTTCGTCTACCCCACCCTTCCGATTTTAATATGCCAGAACCGGTGGCGTCAAAGCGCCTTTTGCAGCTCCGGCAGGATGACGAAGAGATCGCCGACCAGGCCATAATCGGCGACCTGGAAGATCGGGGCTTCCTCGTCCTTGTTGATGGCGACGATGACCTTCGAGTCCTTCATGCCGGCCAGGTGCTGGATGGCGCCGGAGATGCCGACGGCGATGTAGAGATCGGGCGCGACCACCTTGCCGGTCTGGCCGACCTGCCAGTCGTTCGGTGCATAGCCGGCGTCGACTGCGGCGCGCGAGGCGCCGACCGCGGCGCCGAGCTTGTCGGCGACCGGCAGGATGACTTCCTGGAACTTCTCCGAGGAACCAAGCGCGCGGCCGCCCGAGATGATGATCTTGGCCGAGGTCAGCTCCGGACGGTCGTTCTCGGAGAGCTTGTTCTCGATGAAGGAGGAGAGGCCTGGATTGGCAGCGGCGCCGACCGTCTCGACCGCGGCCGAGCCGCCTTCGGGCGCCGCCGCGAAGGACGCGGTGCGCACCGTGATGACCTTCTTGGCGTCGGTCGACTGCACGGTCTGGATGGCGTTGCCGGCATAAATCGGCCGCTTGAAGGTGTCGGGCGAGACAACCTCGATGATCTCGGACACCTGAGCGACGTCGAGGAGTGCCGCCACGCGCGGCGCGATGTTCTTGCCCGACGAGGTGGCGGGCGCGACGATCGCGTCATAGGAGCCGGCGAGCGAAACGACCAGCGCCGCCGTCGGCTCGGCGAGACGCTCGGCAAGCTCGTCGGCCTCGGCCAGCATCACCTTGCGCACACCCTTCAGCTTGGCGGCGGCATCAGCCGCGCCCTTGGCGCCCTTGCCGGCCACCAGCACATCGACATCGGAGCCGATCTGGAGGGCGGCCGACAGCGCCTTGGCGGTCTGGTCGGAAAGACTTGCGTTGTCGTGTTCGGCGATGAGGAGAATTGCCATTTTCTTTGTCCTTTCCCGATCGCTTTAAAGCACGCCGGCTTCGTTCTTCAGCTTCTCGACCAGCTCGGTCACGCTCTTGACCTTGACGCCCGCCTTGCGGCCGCCGGGCTCCTCGGTCTTGATCACCTTGAGGCGCGGCTTGACGTCGGCGCCGTAGTCGGCCGGGCTCTTCTCGTCGAGCGGCTTTTTCTTGGCCTTCATGATGTTGGGCAGCGAGGCATAGCGCGGCTGGTTGAGGCGAAGGTCGGCGGTGACGATCGCCGGCATCTTCAATTCCACTGTCTGCAGGCCGCCGTCGACCTCGCGCGTCACCTTGGCCTGATCGCCTTCGAGCACGATCTTGGACGCGAAGGTGCCCTGCGGCCAACCAAGCAGTGCCGCCAGCATCTGGCCAGTCTGGTTCGAATCGTCGTCGATCGCCTGCTTGCCGAGGATGACGAGGCCGGGCTTCTCGGCTTCGACCACACCCTTCAGCACCTTGGCGACGCCGAGCGGCTCGGTCTGCTCGTCGGTCTTGACCAGGATTGCGCGGTCGGCGCCCATGGCGAGCGCGGTGCGCAGCGTCTCCTGCGCCTGCTGCGGGCCGACCGAGACGACGATGATTTCTTCCGCCTTGCCGGCTTCCTTGATGCGGATCGCTTCCTCGACCGCGATCTCGTCGAACGGGTTCATCGCCATCTTGACGTTGGCAAGCTCGACGCCCAGTCCGTCGGCTTTCACCCGGACCTTGACGTTGGCGTCCACAACCCGCTTCACGGGCACAAGGATCTTCATTTTCCTGTCACCTCTCCTGAGATAGTCGGGGCGCTATAGCAGCGTGCGCCCTGTCAGAGTTGTCGAAAGCCGACATCGCGGACGGAATATCCGTCCAACTGTGCCGTTTCCGTAGTGGCGACAAATCGGCGCGTCAATATCCCACGACGCACCCAAATCGGTTCAGTCCCGGGGCGCCGCTGCTCCACGGCCCCATTGCGCCGCCGGCTGCGCCGGATCGCTCGCGGCCGGCTCGACAGGAACAGGCGGCTGCTGGATGTTGGGCGTCGGGTCCGGCTCGCCGTCGGCGCCGGCCAGCAGCGGCACGCCCCGGCTGCGCAGAACCAGCACCAGGATCGATCCGGCGATGATGCCGCCGATATGGCAGGCCCAGGAGATCTGGTCCTCGCCACCCGCCGCAAACATCACGACCTGGAACAGGATCCACAGAAGCAGCGGAATGAAGGCCGGGATGCGCAGCGGAATGCGGGCAAAGGCCAGCACCCAGACCTTCACCCGGGGGTAGAGGATCAGGTAGGCGGCGACGACGCCGGCGATAGCGCCCGAGGCGCCGATCAACGGCACCTGCGAATCCCAGGCCACCAACCCTTGGAAGAAGGCGCCGGCGACGGCGCAGGCAAGGTAAAAGATCAGATAGCGGATATGGCCGAGCGCATCCTCGACATTGTCGCCGAACACCCAGAGGAACAGCATGTTGCCGCCGAGATGGAAGATGTCGGCATGCAGGAAGGAATAGGTAAGGTAGCTGAGACTCTCGGGGATGACGACGAACTCGGGCGAGAGCTCGACCTTGTCGTGAACCACCGACGGGATGAAGCCGAGACCGAGAACCGCGGCATTGGTGAAGTTCTCACCGCCGAGCGTGGTCGCCAGGTAGACCAGCACGTTCGCCACGATCAGGCCGATCGTCACATATTGCAGCCGGATGTGGCGCAGCCTGTTGGTGTCGTAAAGCGGGATGAACATCGGACCCCTCCCGCCTGCGGATTCAGCGGTTCTTGCCGGGAACCCATAGCACGTCGGCCTTTCCATTGTCATTGACCGCGCGGGCGGCGACGAACAGGAAATCCGAAACACGGTTGATATATTTGAGCGCCTCGCGGTTGACATGCTCGGCCGGATCCTGCGCCAGCGCCACCATCAGGCGCTCGGCGCGGCGCGCCACGGTGCGGGCAAGATGGAGCGCGGCCGCGGCCGGCGTGCCGCCGTTCAGCACGAAGGATTTCAGCGGCTGCAGTTCCTTGTTGAGCGCGTCGATGTCCTGCTCGACGCGGTCGGTCTGGGCGGCGACGATGCGCAACGGCTCGTATTCCAGCGGCCTGCCGTCATCCGGCACGGCGAGGTCGGCGCCCAGATCGAACAGATCGTTCTGGATACGCGACAGCATGGCGTCGATCGCCGGATGCTCGGCGCCGGTGTGGACGCGGGCCATGCCGATGCAGGCATTGGCCTCGTCGACGGTGCCATAGGCGTCGACGCGCAGGTCGGATTTCAGCCGCCGCTCGCCGGTGCCGAGCCCGGTGGTGCCGTCGTCGCCGGTGCGGGTATAGATCTTGTTGAGCTTGACCACGCCGTGCCCTCTGAGATCCTCTATTTGCGCGTGAAATAGACAACCAGCAACAGCAGCGCCAGGGCCACGGCCTGCAACATGATGCGCGCCTGCATCAGCTTGTTCGAGGTGAAGCCGGAGCCGCCGCGCATCATGTTGATCAGGCCGCGAACCAGCACGATCACCACGGCGGCCATCGCGACGATGGCGAGGATCTTGAAGATGATGAGCATCTGGCTGGCTCCGGTTCAAGTTCGGTCAGGCGCGCCTGGCGAGCACGCGGTAGAGCAGGGAGGCCGGCAGGATGCGTTTCAGCGCCGCGCCGATCCGGGCCGGCACCGTTACCACATAATGCGGGCGCGGGCGCTGTGACAGAAGCGCGTGGCGCAACGCCCTGTGCACGACCTCCGGTCCCGGCTTCAGCTTCGACACGCTGCCGCCCGCCTGAAGCCTTGCGAGCTGCGTCTGATAATCAGCGCGGTGGACGGAATTCTCGACGTCGATATTCTTCAAGAACCAGGGCAGGCCATTGCTGGCGATCTTCGACCTCACCGGTCCCGGTTCGATCAAGGATAGGTGGATGCCGCTGCCTTCGAGTTCCTGGCGCATGCACAGCATCAGGCCTTCGATGGCGTGCTTGGAGGCCGAATAGGCGCCGCGGAAGCGGACCGGAGCCAGTCCGAGGATCGAGGAGCAGTGGACGAGCCGGCCGTGCCCCTGGCGGCGCATGACCGGCACGACGCGCCGGGTGAGATCGTGCCAGCCGAAGAAATTGGCCTCGAACTGCTCGCGAAGTGCTGCGACCGACAGGTCCTCGACGGCGCCGGGCTGGGCATACGCGCCATTGTTGAAGAGCGCGTCAAGCGTGCCGCCGGTGCGCTCCAGCACTGCATCGACCAGGGCGGCGATGGATTCGGGCTCGCGATAGTCGAGATAGAAGGCCTCCAGGCCGTCGACCTCGAGGGCTGCGATGTCGGCCGGCTTGCGCGCCGTGGCGAAGACCCGCCAGCCTTCCGCCTTCAACGCCCGCGCGCAATAGGCGCCGATGCCGGAAGAGGCGCCGGTGACGACGATGGTGCGCAACTCTTCTGCCGCGGGGCGCATTATGGGACCTGGGGTTGCCATTTACCGCAATCACTTCCCATATTCGCGGCGTTGACACAATCGAGCGGAGCGCGGGCCCTTGCTGCGGAATATCGTCGCCCTCAAGCGCGTGCTCTACGATGCGATAGGCCACTTCAACACCGATGACGGCTGGGCGATGGCCAGCCATCTGGCGATCACCTCGCTGATGGCACTGTTTCCGTTCCTGATCTTCGCCACCACGCTTGCCAGCTTCCTCGGCGCGCGCGCCTTCGCCGACACGGCCGTGCATCTGGTCTTCGACACATGGCCGGAGCAGATCGCCAAGCCGATCGCGCATGAGGTGCTCAACGTGCTCACGGTGCGCCGCACCGACCTTCTGACCTATGGCGTGCTGCTTGCGGCCTATTTCGCTTCCAACGGCATCGAAGCCCTGCGCACTTCGCTCAACCGCGCTTATCGGGTTACCGAGACGCGCGGCATCATCCACCGCCGGGTGCAAAGCATCATCTTCGTCCTGATCGCCACCGCCTGCTTTCTCGCCATCAGCGTGCTTTTGGTGTTCGCGCCGCTGCTCGCACGACTGGCGGAGGCGCATCTGGAGTGGATCAAGCCGTATATGGGCACGATCACCATCTGGCGTTACGTGATCGCCTCGACGGTCATCGTCATCGGGCTGTTCTCCGTGCATATCTGGCTGCCGGCCGGCAAGCGGCGCTTCGTCTCGATCATACCGGGCATCGTCTTCACGCTGGTCGCCTGGCTGGTCGGGTCGACGATCTTTGCCACCTATCTCGACCATTTCTCGTCCTATGTGACGACCTATGCCGGGCTCGCCTCGATCATGATCGCGGTCGTCTTCCTCTACATCATCTCGGCGATCTTCATCCTCGGCGGCGAGCTCAACGCCGCGATCAGCCGTTATCTCGAAGCCCGAGCGCGGGTTGGGTGAGTTGGCGCCGGTCAGAAGAGGAGCTGAAGAACTGGAGAATTGAAGAATTGAGGAACTGGGGAAAATGCGCCGACGCTTGGCTCCGCCCTTCTTCTTCAATTCCTCAATTCCTCAATTCCCCTTTCCTCGCCTGCCGCGCCGTCGCCAGGGCGACGCCGAGCGTGGCGATCGCCACGCCGGCGATCTGCAGCAGATTGAGCTGCTCATTGAAAAGCGCCCAGGCAATGACCGCGGTTACGGCCGGCACCAGATAGAACAGCGAGGCGACCTTCGACATCTCACCGTCCCTGATCATCACCATCAGCAGGAATATGGCGCCGACCGACAGCACCAGGACCAGCCAGGCCATGGCGAAGATCAATTCGCCATTGACGGTGACGGCGCGGGTCTCGAAGGCGAGCGAGCCCAGGATCATCACGGCGGAGCCGCCGACATACTGCCACATCGTCGCCGACACCAGATCGCCGCCTGAGGCATAGCGCTTCTGCCAGATGGTGCCGGCGCTCATGCCGAGCACGGAGACGAGCGAAGCCGTCAGCGTCGCCGGTGTGACGCCGCCGCCCAGCGCGCCCAGCTTCGGCCACAGCACGATGACGACGCCGAGAAGGCCGACGGCGAGGCCGGCCCAATGGCGCGGCAGGATCGCTTCGCCGAGGAACTTTCCAGCGAGCACGGCGGTGATCAACGGCTGCAGGCCGACAATCAGCGCCGAAAACCCGGCCGGCATGCCCCTGTGGATCGCCCAGAAGACGGCGCCGAGATAGACACCATGCATGAGGACGCCGGCCACCGTTGCGTGCAGCGCCTCTTCGCGCGTCGCCTTGCGCGAGCCAAGCACAACGGTCAGCCCCGTGAACAGGGCCGCCGCGATCACGAAGCGGATGGCAAGGAAGGTGAAGGGTTCCGCCCAGGGCATGGCATAGCGCGCGCCAATGAAGCCGGTCGCCCACAGAACGACGAAGGAGGCGGGAATGAACCGCTTGATGCTCTGCATGGGGGAGGCTGCCGGGATGAATGGTTGATGACGGCAATTGCTCTAATGCCGTTCAATCCCGCAAGCAAAACGAAACGGTTGATCCATAAGCTAAGTTGAATTCATCAAACCGTGCCAAGAGGGGCATGGCGCGTCGCCGCGCCATGGTGGGGCATGTTTTTGCATCTGGACACGACCTGGCTGTTGTTCGCCTTCGCGATCATCGCCGGCTTCGGCTTCTTCTTCGGCACGGCGCTCGACGCGATCATGGGGGAGAGCGGCTTCGGCCCGACCGGCAACACGCTGCTGTTCATCTTCGGCTTTTTCGTCGCGGTGGGGGTCGCAAACAAGCATGGCATCAGCCTGAGCGATCTCAAGCTGGCGGTGGCCTGCGGGCTGGGCGGCGCCTTTGTCTTCATCAGCGTGCTGGCGCTGATCAAGGCCGGGATGGCGCGCCTCTAGCCAACTAAAAACCGACCAATCTTCTGACGTCCTGCGGCGACATGCCCGCCTCCCGGAGGGAGGCCAGGCCGGTGTCCTTGAAGCTCTTGGACAGTTTCCTGCCGTTGGGACCGAGGATCAGGCGGTGGTGGAAATAACGCGGCTGTGGCAGGCCGAGCAGTTGCTGCAGCAGGCACTGCACCCCGGTCGGCGAATAGAGGTCCTGGCCGCGCACGACATGGCTGACAGCCTGCAGCGCGTCGTCGACGACGACGGCGAGATGGTAACTGGTCGGGATGTCGCGGCGGGCGACGATGACGTCGCCCCAGGCCCGCGGTTGCGCTTCGATTGCTCGCGTCGCCGACATCGTCTCGTCGGTGAACTCCACCCATGACAGGCCGGCCGTGACGCGCGCCATCGCCGCCTCGACGTCGAGCCGCCAGGCGAAGGGCACGTCCTCGGCCAGCCGCCGCTTGCGCTCCCTGGCCGACAATGCCTTGTCGAGCGGCGGATAGAGCGGCACGCCGTCCGGATCGCGCGGCCAGTCGCGGCCGCCGGTCTCGGCGATAAAGGCGCGGATCTCGCCGCGACTCATGAAGGCCGGATAAACGAGTTCCTCGGCGATCAACCGGTCCAGCACCTCCCGGTATTCGGCGAAATGCTCGGACTGGCAGCGCACCGGTTCTTCCCAGTGCAATCCCAGCCATTCGAGGTCGCGAAAAATGCCGGCTTCGAATTCGGGTGTGCAGCGGGTGACATCGATATCCTCGATGCGCAGCAGCAGGCGCCCGCCGACCTGCGCCGCCATGCGCTGGTTGAGCAGAGCCGAGTAGGCATGGCCGAGATGCAATTGGCCATTGGGGCTCGGCGCGAAGCGGAATGTCAGGAGTGTCATATCTCGGGCGGTATTCGGGTTGAAAGGCGCTTCCGCCGGTTGCTAGTTAGCCATCAATTGCCATTTCGCGGGCGCCCTGGGAACAAGCAACGTGCAACGCATCGCCTCGCTGGACGACATTGCGACAGGGCTCGACGCGCTCTGCCGGATCGATCCGCGGCTGGCGGCCGTGCGCGGCCGGGCGGGCAAAGTGCCGCTGCGGCTGTCGGAACCTGGCTTTCAGAGCCTCGCTTCCATTATCGTTTCACAGCAAGTTTCCCGCGCCAGCGCTGACGCTATCTTCGGGCGGCTGGTGAAGCTTGTCGATCCGCTGACGCCGCAGGCGATCCTTGCCGCCGACGAGGGCGTGTTTCGCGAGGCCGGGCTGTCGCGGCCGAAACAGCGCGGGCTGCTCGCCGTCGCTGAAGCGGTGGCCGGCGGGCTGGATCTCGATCACCTGTGCACGCTGGACGCCGGCGAGGCGATCGCAGCGATGACGGCCGTGCCCGGCATCGGTCCTTGGACGGCGGAATGCTACCTTTTGTTTGCCGCCGGCCATCCGGATGTGTTTCCCGCGCGCGACGTCGCCTTGCAGACGGCGGTCGGCCATGCGCTCGGCATCGACCCGCGTCCGCCGGAGAAAATGCTTATCCGGCTGGCCGAATCATGGAGGCCGTGGCGGGGTGTCGCGTCGCGGCTTTTTTGGGCTTATTACCGGGAATTGAAGGGCAGGGATGCGGCGCCGACTATCGAAATGGCAAAAAAAGCCTGAAAATCATGCGGTTTTGGCGATTTCGACGCACGACAATCCGCTTCACATCCCTGTCATGTCGGGCTTACAGTATCCGCGCCGTTCGGTTCTAGAAGCAAGGAGGCGAAGGACGTGACGGTTGCCGTATCTCCGGATGGGCTTCCCGCGCTGGTGCTGAACGCGGACTACCGTCCGCTCAGCTACTATCCCCTGTCGCTCTGGTCGTGGCAGGACGCCATCAAGGCCGTCTTCCTCGACCGGGTGAACATCGTCGCCGAATACGAGCACGCCGTCTCTTCGCCGACCTTCTCGATGAAGCTGCCGAGCGTGGTCAGCCTCAAAGCCTATGTGAAGCCGTCCAGGCATCCCGCCTTCACCCGCTTCAACGTCTTCCTGCGCGACCGCTTCCAGTGCCAGTATTGCGGAACGCCCGAGGATCTGACGTTCGACCATGTCATCCCGCGCCATCGCGGCGGAGCGACGACCTGGGAGAATGTCGTCGCCGCCTGCTCGCCCTGCAACCTTCGCAAGGGCGGCATGATGCCGGCCCAGGCCAAGATGTGGCCGCTGCAGAAACCCTATCAGCCGACGGTGCACGACCTGCACAACAACGGCCGCCTGTTCCCGCCCAACCATCTGCATGAAAGCTGGATGGATTATCTCTACTGGGATGTCGAACTCGAACCTTGAGATCGTTCGAGAATTCGGGAGGCTGGCCGTCTGAAGCAAGCGTCTGCGCTTCCGGTGCTCACGTACTGTAAGTACGCTCCGCTCCGGTTCTCGACGCTCACTTCATACGACTCATCCTGCCGAATTCTGTGAACGATCTCGCGCCGCCGCTTTGGTGCCGGCTCAATCC
Organism: Mesorhizobium sp. B2-8-9; assembly: GCF_006439475.1. NCBI lineage: Bacteria > Pseudomonadati > Pseudomonadota > Alphaproteobacteria > Hyphomicrobiales > Phyllobacteriaceae > Mesorhizobium > Mesorhizobium sp. B2-8-9. The sequence continues at coordinate 80,294 of NZ_VFTQ01000028.1, forward strand.
CGCGCGAGCGCGCTGCGGAAGGCGACGGCGGCGAGGACGAGGCTGGCGATGGCGTTCCAGCCGGCGAGCGACAGGCCGAGGATGCGCAGCGCGGCCTTGTCGCAGGAGGGCGGCACGAACTTGTCGAGCGCGTCGAGCACGCCCTTGCCGCCAGTGTCGACCGGACCGGCGCCGGCGGTGCAGTCGGCCGGACCTTGCCACCATGCCCATTCGACACCCGAATGATAGACGCCGAGATAGAGGCCGTAGAGCATCAGCAAGCCGCCGATCGCGAGCAGCCCGCGCGTCACCCAGGCCGGCGCGCGCAGCATCGAGGCGATCGCCGCCAGCACCATCAGCGGTACACCGATATAGTAGGGCGTGCGCTGCTCCAGGCAGAGATGGCAGGGGATGTAGCCGCCGATATATTGGAAGGCAAGCGCCGAGCCGACCGTCGCGGCCATAGCGACGGCGAGAAAGAGCGCCGCGCGCATGCGCTGGCGTCCGGTATCGGCATTCATGGTCGCGGTCATCTATCGGGTCCGTTGTTGCGTCGCTATCCGTGGGCGTATCTGACGAGGATATAGAGCAAAATCAGGGCAGCGGCGCCGGCGCCGACAATCAATCCCAAGCGCTTTTCGATGAACTCCCTGATCTCCTCGCCATAGCGGCGCAACAGCCAGGCAAGGAGCAGGAAACGGGCGCCGCGCGCCACGATCGCGAGCCCGATGAAAAGCAACAGATTAACGCCGATGACGCCCGACAGGATCGTCACCACCTTGATCGGCGGCAGATGGGCCGCGCCCGAGGTGACCAGCATCAGGATGATGAAGCCGACGCCGGACGAGGTGCGCAACTGCTCGAACTCGTCATATTTGCCGTAGAACTCGAGCACCGGCTTGGCGACTGCCTCATAGGCATAGTGGCCGATGAACCAGCCGGCGACGCCGCCCAAGACCGAAGCGACCGTGGCGATCAGCGCGTAGCGATAGGCGCGTTCGGGTTTGGACAGCGCCATCGGCAGGAAGAGCACGTCGGCCGGCACCAGGAAGACCGAGCTTTCGACGAAGGCGATGAAGGCCAGCCACCATTCGGCTGATTTGCGCGCCGCCAGCGACAGGGTCCAGTCGTAAAGTCCGCGAAGCATCGGCTCTCCTAATGCGGTTGACGCAATTCCGGACGGAAAACCGCTGCGCTTTTCCTGGAATTACCTAATGCATGTCGCCCCAACGGCGCAGTGGTTTTCGGCCACTGGCATGCACGAGACAAGGACCCAAAGCGCCGCAGCCGCCATTATCGACCGGGCACCTTAAACATTCGCCTCTCTAGAAAGATTTCCCGCGGCGCACAATGGCGGTGGTCCCCACAAAACCGCCGGATGCTGTTTGGCCGAAGCGGTGCCGGCAAATCCGCAACAGGCCAGTTGACGAAAGGCCGTCCAACCGTATAGTCCGCCCCCATCCAGGCCGCCCGGCCTGAGCCCCTATGGCGGAATTGGTAGACGCGCTCGACTCAAAATCGAGTTCCGCAAGGAGTGCTGGTTCGATCCCGGCTAGGGGCACCATCCTTCGCTCTGCGAGCTTCGGATGGCAGGCCTTCACAAAAGTGCCCTACCGCATATTCCCCGTATGCCCCTGCGAGTAGCGCCCCGGCTGCGGCCATACCGTCAGGCCATGCGGCTCGGCGCCGACGCGGATTTTCGTCACGGCGCCGCTGGTGGTGTCGATCATATAAGCCTCGCTGTCGAAGCGGCCCGACAGCCATAGCTGCCTGCCATCGGCGCTGACATTGCCCATGTCGGGGCTGCCGCCGCCGGGGATCGGCCATTGCGCGACCACGGCGCGGGTGGCGAAGTCGATCACCGTGACGCTGCCCGGGCCCTTGGCCTTGCCCTGCTCCATCTTGTGCGAGCCGCGGTTCGAGACGTAGAGGCGCTTGCCGTCGCGGCTGACGACGAAGCCGTGCGCGCCGATGCCGGTTGGGATGAAGCCGATTTCCCGAAAACTGCCGCCGTCGACCAGGAACACGCCGTCATTCATCATGTCAGCGACGTAGAAGACCTTGCCGTCGGGCGACAGGCGGATGTCCTGCGGCATGCCCATCCTGGAGAGGTCGAGGTGGCCGAGCACCTTCTGGTTCTTCAGGTCGATCTTGGCCAGGCCGCCGTCGCCATATTCGCAGGTGAAGATCGCATAGGAGCCGTCGGTCGCAAAATCGGCATGGTTGATACCCGGGCAAGTCGGCGTCGGCAGGCTCGATTTCAACGCCATGGTGTGCGGGTCGCGGAAATCGAGCTGCTCCATCGCCTCGTCGACGACGATTGCCGCGCTGCCGTCCGGCATGAAATAGAGATTGTAGGGGTCGTCGACCGCGATCTGCTGGCCGGGCTTAGCCGTTATCGGGTCGATCGGCGTCAGGCTGCCGTTCTTGCCGGTGCCGTTGTTGGCGACCCACAGCGTCTTCAAATCCCAGGACGGCACGACATGCTGCGGCTTGCTGCCGACCGGAAAGCGGTCGACCTCCTTCAAGGTGACGGTGTCGATCACCGAGACGCTGTTGGAGGAGCGGTTCGGCACATAGACGCGCGGCAGTGCGCCGGCGGTGGCGGGGCTCAGATGGCCGGCCGTGGTCTGGCTGTAGATGTTGACCGGGGGAGGCGCCGGATCGGAGCAATCCTCCGGGCAGGTACCTGCCGCGACTCGAGCCGGAAGCATGGCGAGCAGGACAAGCGGCGCACAAAGGCGGGCGAAGCGCAGGACGGTATCGATCATTTGAAGTGCTTTGTGGTGAAGGCAGGCCGGGTCCGGCCGCCGCAAGCCATAGCCGGTGTCTCGCCGCCCATCTAGCGTCTTTTCAGCAGGCTCCGCATGCGGTTGCGCAGGATGCGCGCCATGTTGCGGGTCTCGCGGTAGAGATGCAGTTGCGAGGCGGCCTGACGGGCCAGCCGGTCGGCATCCGGCGTCAGTCCTATTACCAGCGTGCCCATCGGCTTGCGCTCGCTCCACAGGCGGCTCATCACCGGATGGTCCGGAACCGCGCAGGAATCGGTCATGACGATGTTGGGATCGTCGAGATGTTGCCTGGTCACCTCGATCATCAGCAGCGTTCCTGGCGAATAGGCGGAGAGCGTCTCGTCATAGGCCGTCTTCCAGGTGTAGGCGACGCCGGCCTCGACGAAGACGACCAGGCAGGCGATGGTGCGGCCGTCGAGCGTCAAGAGGTGGATGCGGCACATGTCCTGCTCGGCCAGCCTGTGCACGGCCTCGCGGGCGAAGGCGGCGCGGTAGCGGTCGATCGCCATCGCGGTGCGCTCGCGGCCTTTCCAGCCGGCCGCTTCCAGCGTCAGGAAGCTTTCGATGGCGTGGCGGATCTCGTCCGGCCCGCGCGCCACGGTGTGCTCCAGCTTGCCGAGGTCGGCGAGACGCCGCTTCAGGCGGCGGAATTCGCGATAGTGATGCGCGCGCAGCGATGCCTTGAGGTAGTCCTCGCCGTCGGCGTCGCTATCGAGCACCGGACGCTCGACCTTGCCGGTGGTCACCATGGTCAAGCCGCGGCTGTCGGCAAAGGAGGTAAGCAGGCTCGCCACCGGACCGTCGAGGCGCATATCGGGCAGCACGAAGACTTTTGGCAGCTTGAGATGCGGCCGCGACAGCATCGAGAAGAAATCCTCGATGACGCCGACTGGATCGTCGCGATCGACCAGCGGCGTTCCGAGCGGGCCGAACGGGCTCGACCATGTGCGCATCACCGGGACGCCGAGCGGGATCGCCGGCCGCTCGACCGAGAACGGCGCCAGAAGCCGAAGCCGGTTGCGGTATTCGTCGCCGTCGCGGATGACGGCCAGCCGCACCTCGCGGTCTTCCAGCCGCGGCATCGCCGGCGCCAGGAAGCGCGGGTTGAAGAAGACGTTCGGCTCGATCGTGCGGGCGCTGAGATAGTCAAGCTCCTCGACAAGATCGAAGCCGGCCGAGGCCGGATAGATGGCGAGCTTGCGCTCCGGCCTGTTGCTGGCGAAAAGCTCGATATGGGCGGGGTCGACCTCGCGCGCCAGGCCGGCAAGGTTGGAAACCATGGCGCCGGCGGTGCCGCCGCTGGTCTCTTCGAGCAACGGGACGGCGGCCATCAGGCGACTTCCTTGTTTGCGGGCACAAAGATCGCCATCACGATGCCGAGCTTGCGCCAGACGGTGAAGGAGAGCGCGCTGGCCTCGAAGACCATGGCCAGGCTGGTGGCGATAGCCGCGCCCCAGAGGCCGAACAGCGGAATGAGGATCACGTTGAGGCCGATGTTGAGCGCAAGCGTCATGGCATAGACGGCGGCGCAGATGTTCTGGTTGCCGCTCATGGTGAGCAGGCTTTCACAAGGGCCGACGGCGGCGCGCGCCACGACGCCCAGAACCAGCAGGAAGAGCAGCGGGTAGCCGGCGGTGAATTCGGGACCGAACAGCACCAGCATCGGCTCGCCCAGCGCCAGCACCATGAGCGCCATCAGCAGCGAGGGCCAGAAGGTCCAGGAGACGGTCTCGCGGGCGAAGGCGGCGAGCCGATGCGGCTCGCCATGGGTGAACTGGGCGTAGCGCTGTGCAACGCCGGCCTTGACCGCGAAATAAACGAAATGCACCAGCGCCAGCGTCTTCACCGTGGCGAAATAGACAGCGACGTCATTGGGGTCGAGATAGGCGCCCACCATCAGCACGTCGGCATTGGTGAGCAGGAAGAAGAAGCCCTCGACCAGGAAGATCGGCACCGAGACGAGGATCCACTGGCCGAAATGCACCGCCATCGGCCCGGCCGGGATCTTTTTCTCCATGCGCGAGGTGACGGCCATCAACTGACCCAGCGTGGTGACATAGGTTGCGGCGATGGAGGCGAAGATCGCGGTCTTGGCGTCGGGCACATAGTGCAGGCCAAGCATCAGCGCCATGAACGCCAGGATCAGCACCGGCCGCACCAGATAGGTGGGCGACAGCGCCAGCAGCGCCCAGGAATTGGCGCGCGCCAGCCCTTGCAGGAGATCGCCGAGCGCGATCATCGGCAGGCAGATGACACCGAGGATGAAGGGGATGACGTAGTAGTTCTCGATCCAATCCGAGGCGAGCCAGACGCCAAGCGCGCCGAGGCCTGCCACCAGCGTCGAGGCGACGAGCACGAAAAGGCGGCTCGCCTGCACGATGCCGCGCAGCTCGGCCAGCATGCCGCGCTCGCGATATTCGGGAATGAAACGGATGACCGAGGTGTGAAAGCCGAGGCAGGCGAGATTGCCGACGATGACCATCATCACCCAGACCAGCACCGAGATGCCGTATTCGAACGAACCCATCCAGCGTGCCATCAGCACCTGGCTGACAAAGGCGATGAAGGCGCTGACGATGCGGATGGAGAAGGCGATCAGCGACATGCGCCCGGCTTCGCCGCGCTCGTCGGCGGTGGACAGCACGGCATCGATGCGGCCAAGCAACGGCCGCATGCGCAGCGCCCAGCGCTGCGGCAGGAACCGCCCGGCAGTCATTGCCGCGGAAAAGCGCACCCCGAATCCTCTCCGTTTTCCGCCTCTTTCCAAGGTTTCGGTCTATCCGAAACACCTTAAGAAAGGGTGGGTGGGGTGCGGGCTTTTCCTTCTCCCCTTGTGGGAGAAGGTGTCGCCGAAGGCGACGGATGAGGGGTGTTCCAGGGAACG
>NZ_VFTQ01000029.1:0-84082 GCF_006439475.1 Mesorhizobium sp. B2-8-9
CCAAAAGCCAAAACGGAGCGAGGCCTCGCGACCAAATCGCTCCGCGAGCCTGTCCTTGCTAACTGCGCAACAGGTCCCTTGTGGGAGAAGGTGTCGCCGAAGGCGACGGATGAGGGGTGCTCCAGGGAAAGCAAGCCTCTCACTCCGCTGGAACACCCCTCATCCGTCTCGGCGCTTGCGCGCCGATCCACCTTCTCCCACAAGGGGAGAAGGAAGAGACCTCAGCTCGCCAGCCGGCTTACCATCTCGTGCTGGGCGTAGGCGCGGCCGAAGCGGTTGGCGAGGAAGGCGTCGAGGGCGATGTCTTCCTGCTTGACAAAGCCCTTCGCCGGCAGCGAGCCGTCGGCCAGCATGTCGAGCACGGCGCAGATACCTGAGGCGGTGGTGATCTGAATGGCGCTGCGCACGATGTTGCCGACGCGCTGCGAATAGATCTTGTTGGCGTAGGTCTCCTGCAGCAGGCGGCCGTTGCGGCGGCCCGAAACGGTGACGAAGACGATGACCACGTCCTGCAGCGTCGCCGGCAGGGCGCTCTCGAAAATGTCCTTCAGGACGTCGCGGCGGTGGCGGAGCCCAAGGTCGTTGAGCAGCGCCTTCATGATCGCAGCGTGACCGGGATAGCGGATGGTGCGGTAGTTCAGCGTGCGCACCTTGCCCTTCAGCGTCTCGGCCAAAGTGCCGAGGCCGCCGGAGGTGTTGAAGGCCTCGTAGGTGACGCCGTCGAGCGAGAACTCCTCGCGTTCCTCCAGCGGCGGCACCTCGATCAGCTCGCCCTCGACGATCGCCTCGCAGGGCTCGCAATATTCGTTGATGACGCCGTCGGTGCTCCAGGTGAGGTTGTAGTTGAGCGCATTCGATGGATATTGCGGCAGCGCGCCGACGCGCATGCGCACGCTTTCCAGCGTGTCGAAGCGGCTGGCGAGATCGTTGGCGACGATCGAGATGAAGCCCGGCGCCAGGCCGCATTGTGGGATGAAGGCGCTTTTGGCGTCACGCGCCAGCTCCTTGACGCGGCGTGTGGAGACGACGTCCTCGGTGAGATCGAGATAATGCACGCCAGTGGCGGCGGCCGCCTCGGCGATGCGCGTGGTGAGGTGAAAGGGCGCGGCGCTGAGCACGGCGAATTTGCCGGCAAGCACGTTTTCGAGCTCACCCGAGGCAGTGATGTCGAGCTCCTGCGTCGCAACGCCGGCCGGCAGTTCGGCGGCGGCAAGCTGAGCCGCCGAGCGGTCGACCAGCGTGACGTGGTAGTCGCCCGTGGCGTTCAGCATTTCAGCGATGGTCGAGCCGATCTTGCCGGCGCCGACGACAACGATGTTCTTCATGATCATATCCCCTGCCAATGCTGAATTCGATTTGGCGAGAATCCTCGCAGCTTGCCTGTCGAAAAGAAGCGTGGAATCTGGCAATATGAAACTTAAGTTTGAGCGATTTGCCGAAAGGTTTCGTCGAAATGATCAGTGAAGCCGAACAAGCCCTGCTTACCTTGTTGCGCGCCAACGCGCGCGCCTCGACCGCCGAGCTCGCGCGCCAGCTTGGCGTGTCGCGCACCACGGTGCAGAGCCGCATCGAGCGGCTGGAGCAGCGCGGCATCATCACCGGATACGGGGTCAGGCTGTCGCCCGATTATGAGCAAGGGCTGGTCAAGGCGCATGTGCTGCTCACCGTCACGCCGAAACTCGCCGACAAGGTGGTGCGCAGCCTGCAGGCCATGCCGCCGGTCCGCACGGTGCATTCGGTGAGCGGTAATTTCGACATGATCGTCATCGTTGACGCGCCGTCGATCCGCGACCTCGACGCGCTGCTCGACAAGATTGGGGCGATGGACGGGGTCGAGCGGACGTCTTCGTCGATTATTCTGTCGACGCGGGTGGATCGGTAGGCGGGGGTCTGAGATGTTGGCGCGAGGCCCCCCTCTCTGTCCTGCCGGACATCTCCCCCTCAAGGGGGGAGATTGGCAGCCTCGGCGCCGGCGCCTTTTCTGCAGCATTGGTGATTGGCGAAAGCCGGCGTGACATCTGATCTCCCCCCTTGAGGGGGAGATGCCCGGCAGGGCAGAGAGGGGGGCGAAGGAATGGGGCGTTTGTTTTTCCTCGCTCCGATCAAGCCCTGCGTCTCTCTGGCCCCTCATCCAGCCACGCTACATCCTCCGGCGTCAGCTTGATATCCAGCGCCCTAAGACTGTCCTCCAGCTCGCCCAGCGTGCGCGGGCCGATCAGCGGGACCGAGGGGAAGGGCTGCGCCAGCACGTAGGCGAGCGCGACATGGATCGGGCTCTTGCCGAGTTTTCGCGCCAGCTCGATGGCGCGGTCGCGGCGGCCGAAATTCTTTTCCGAATACCAGACCCGCACCAGCTCCTCATTTTCGGTCCGGTCGCGGCCGGCGCGGTCGGTGAAGAAGCCGCGGCCCTGGCTCGACCAGGCGAAGTTGGGCATCTGCCTTGCCGTCAGCCAGGCTTTCCAGGCATCCGTGGAGGAGGTGACGCAACCGGCCCAGATCGGCTCCAGCATCTCGGCCAACGAGAAATTGTTGGAGAGCGCGCCGGGCTTCTGCTTGCCGTTCTTTTCGGCATAGGCAATGGCCGCATCCATGCGCTCCATCGTCCAGTTGGAGCCGCCGAACAGGCCGCGGATGCGGCCGGCTTTGGCCTCGCGATCCATCGCGTCGACGAATTCGCCGACCGGCACGTCCGGATTGTCGCGATGCATGAAATAGATGTCGACATGGTCGGTCTGCAGCCGGTCGAGCGACTGTGCCAGCTGCTTGCCGATCACGTCGGGATAGCAGAGCGGCGAATGCGCGCCCTTGGCGATGATCACCGACTGCTCGCGCACGCCGCGATTCCTGAGCCACTGGCCAAGCAGCGTCTCGGTGTAGCCGGCGCCATAGACGAAGCCGGTGTCGAACAGATTGCCGCCGGCCTCGAAATAGGCGTCGAGCAGGATCGAGCCGGAGGAGAAGGTGCGGAAATCCTCGAAGCCCAGCGCCAGCAGCGACATTGCGCGCGGCAGGCCGGGAATGGCGCGCTTGCCGATTGCCTTGCCATCGGTCCGCAGCGGCCGGCCAGAGAGGGTGTTGACGCGCTTAGCCGGCTTTTCGATGTCATATTCCAGGCCCACCGCGGCACGCCATTTGTCGAGAACGCGCAGCGTGCCGAGGCTGTCGGCCCAGCCCATGCCCGGCCAGGCGAACTCCTGCCGTCCGGCCAGGATCGCCTCGCCGGCGGCATCGACCTCGAAGGAATAGACATGGCGGGTCTCGTCGAGGCTGATCACCTCGCGAGCCGCCCCGGACCGGATCACCTCGATCCGGCCCGGTCCGACGTCGCGGTTGCCACCGGCGAACCAGAAATCGGGCACCTCGATCTGACCCTTGGTGCCGAAGATGCGCAGCACATTGTCTTGGTTGAGCGAGATGCTGCAGGAGATCTCGGCGACGATGCCACCCGGGAAGTGCAGCAGCGCCGAGGCCCACTCATCGACGCCCGATTGGCCGAGATGGGCCGCGCCGACGACCTTGTCCGGCTCGAGGAAAGGCTGCCCGGCGGCGGCGCCCGCGATCAGCCGCGCCATCGACACCGGATAGCCGCCGACATCGAGAATGCCGCCGCCGGCCATGTCGTTGGCATAGAGCCGATGTTCCGGCATGAAGCCCGGCATGGCGAAGCCGAAGCTCGACTTGATCATGCGGATCTCGCCGATGGCGCCCGACTTGATCAGCTCGACCAATTGCAGCGTCTGCGGGTGCAGCCGGTACATGAAGGCTTCGCCGAGAAACGTGCCGGCCTTGCGCGCCGCATGCATCATGGCGTCGGCCTCGAAGGCGGTCAGCGCCAGCGGCTTCTCGCACAAGACATGCTTGCCGGCCTCGGCGGCCTTGATCGCCCATTCGGCATGGCCCGGATGCGGGATCGAAATATAGACGGCATCGACTTGCTTGTCGGCGAGCAGCGCGTCATAGCCGTCGAGGATGCGCGCGCCCGGAAAGGTCTGGGCCAGGCCCGGCTTGGCGGGATTGCGGGCGCCGAGCGCGACCAGCTCGCCGTTGCGCGACCCCGCCACGCCGCCGGCAAAGGATTTCGCGATGCTGCCGGGTCCGAGAATGCCCCAGCGGATTTTTCCAGATGTCATGTCGAATTCTCCATGGTCGCCGCTACGCCTGGCGTGCCGGCAAAGAAAATTTTGCGGGTCAGCGGATCCTGGCGCCCGCCTTGTCGAAGAGCAGCGCCCGTTCCGCCTTGATCGAGACCGTGAAATGGTCGCCGCTGGCGCGCTGGCGCGAAGCCTCGCGCTCGACGATCAGCTCCTCGGGTCCCGCATTGGCGTAGACATAGCTCACCGAGCCCAGATGCTCGGCGACGTCGGCCTTGACCGGGATGTCGCAATCGCCCTGGCCGGCCTCGAAGAAATGCTCCGGCCTGACGCCGAGCACGACCTCGGCGCCGAGGGCGGGAAAAGTCTCGCAAAGCGGCTTGCGCAATCTGGCGCCGCCGTGATGGGCGAGCTCGATAATCGCGGCGCTGTTCGTCGTCTCGACGACCTTGGCGCTGAGGAAATTCATCTTCGGCGAGCCGATGAAGCCGGCGACAAAACGGTTGGCCGGGTCGTCATAGAGATCGAGCGGCGCGCCGATCTGCTCGACATTGCCGGCTTTGAGCACAACGATGCGGTCGGCCAGCGTCATCGCCTCGGTCTGGTCGTGCGTCACATAGATCATGGTGACGCCGAGCTCCTTGTGCAGGCGCGAGATCTCGACCCGCATCTGCACCCTGAGTTCGGCGTCGAGATTGGACAGCGGCTCGTCGAAGAGGAAGACCTGCGGCTCGCGCACGATGGCGCGGCCGATGGCGACACGCTGGCGCTGGCCGCCCGACAATTGCTTCGGCCGCCGCTGCATCAATTCGTCGATGCGCAGGATTTCCGCCGCTCGCTTCACCCGGCGCTCGGTGTCGGCCTTCGGATTGCCGTTCATCCTCAGCCCGAAGCTGAGGTTCTGCTCCACCGTCATATGCGGGTAGAGCGCGTAGGACTGGAACACCATGGCGATGCCGCGGTCGGCCGGCTCGACATCGTTCATAACCTTGCCGCCGATGGCGATGTCGCCGCCGCTGATGTCCTCCAGCCCGGCGATCATCCTGAGCAGCGTGGACTTGCCGCAGCCGGAGGGGCCGACGAAGACGACGAACTCGCCGTCGGCGATGTCGATGTTGGCGCCGTGGACGACTTCGAAGATGCCGAAGCGTTTGACGACATTGGTGAGGGTGACGGCCGCCATGTCAGAGCGAGATGTAGTTAGGTTGCATCATTCTGTGTCCCAGTCGGCGAGGCATCTCGCGCTTCCTATTTGACCGCGCCGGCGGCGATGCCGGCGATGAAATGGCGCTGCAAGAGCACGAAGACGACGAGCATCGGCACCGTCAGCATCACGGCGCCGGCCATGATGCCGCCCCACGAAACCTTGGTCAGGCCGATCAGCGTGCCGAGCGCCACCGGCGCGGTCATCGCGCCCGGCTGGCTGTTGATCAGCAGCGGCCAGAGATAGTTGTTCCAGGAGGCGAGGAAGAGGATGATCGCGAGCGCCGCCAGCATCGGGCGGGCCAGCGGCAGCGCCACGAACAGGAAGATGCGCCATTCCTTGACGCCTTCGACGCGGGCGGCGTCGAACAGCTCGGCCGGCATCATCGAGAAAGCCTGGCGCATGAAGAGCACGCCCAGCGAATTGAACAGCGGCGGCACGATCAGCGCGATCCAGGTGTTGGCCAAGGCGAAGTCGCGCGCCACCATGATGAATTGCGGGATCAGCACCACCGCATAGGGAAGCGTGATGGTGCCGAAGATGATGGCGACGACCGCGCCCTTGCCATGGAATTCGTAGCGCGCCAGCGCCCAGCCGGCCATCGAGGTGAGCAGCACCGAAAGGACCGTGTAGGTCACCGCCACCGAGACCGAGATGCCGATGGCGCCGATGAAGTTGGTGTCGCGCTGCAGGTTGGCGACATTGTCGAGGAAATTGTCATGCGGCAGGAGCTCGATGCCGGGGCTGAAGATGCCGTTGTCCGGCATGGTGGAGAACACCACCATCATCCACAGCGGAAACAGCCAGACCAGCGCCAGCGGCGTCAGGAAAAGATGCAGCGCAATGACGCGGCCGAGCCGTCTTTGCGAGCGCGAAGTCATTTCGGCTCCCTCATCAGCCAGAGCTGCACCAGGGTGATGGCGATGGCGAGCCCGGCCATGGTATAGGCAACGGCCGAGGCGTAGCCGAAATTTAGCGAGCGGAAGCCTTGGCGGTAGAGCAGTAGGCCGAGCGTCTCGGTGCCGCCGCCCGGGCCGCCGCGCTCGGTGATCAGGAACGGCTCGGTGAAGAGCTGCATAGTGCCGATGATCGACAGCACGGCGCAAAAGACGATGACCGGCTTCAGCAGCGGCAAGGTGATGTAGAAGAACTGCTTCACCCTGCTGACGCGGTCGAGCGTCGCCGCCTCGTAGACATCCTCCGGGATCGACTGCAGGCCGGCGAGGATGATGATGGCGTTGTAGCCGGCCCAGCGCCAGGTCACCGCGATCATGATCAGCGCCATGGCCGGCGTGACGTTGGAGAACCAGTCGATCTTTGAGATGCCGACGCTCTCCAGGAGCTTGTTGACGATGCCGAAATCGAGGCTGAACATCAGCCGGAAGACGGCCGAATAGGCGACCTCGCCGACCACAACCGGGGCGAAGAAGGCGAAGCGGTAGAGGCCGCGCGCCTTCAACAGCGGCGAGTTCAAAAGCACCGCCATGACGATCGCCAGCGAGATCATCACCGGCACCTGAATGACCAGGATCAGCAGCGTGTTCTTCAGCGCATTGTAGAAGGCGGGGTCGCCGATCAGGCGGCCCCAGTTGAAGGTCGGCGCGAAGCGCCACGGCACGGTGCGCGTCGCCTGGAAGGAGATGATGAAGGAAGAGATGATCGGCCAGATCCAGAAGATGGCGAAGATCAAAAGATAGGGCGTGAGGAAGCGGTACGCGGTGGCGTTCTGGGTGCGCATCAGCTTCCTCCTTTCGTCTGTCTTTGCCTTCTCCCCCTGTGGGAGAAGGTGGCCGCGAAGCGGCCGGATGAGGGGTGTTCCAGGGAACGCCAACGTCTCACTCCGCTGGAACACCCCTCATCCGTCTTGGCGCTGCGCGCCAATCCACCTTCTCCCACAAGGGGAGAAGGTGGAGCGGTGCCTATTTAACCGGCAAACCTGTCGCGGCGGCGATCTGCTTGGCGGCGTCGTCGAGCGCGGCCTTGGCGTCGGGATAGCCGTTGGCCAGATATTTCGTCTGCACCGCGCGGACGATGATCTCGGCGTCGCTCTGGAACTGCGTGCCGCGGCTCGGCACCACCTTGGGCAGCGTGGCCAGGATATCCTTCCAGACCGGCTGGCCGCCCCAATAGGGCTGCGGCTGCGAGACGTAAGGATCGTCGAGCGCCGAGATCAGCGACGGCACCAGGCCGAAATCCTTCAGCATGGTGATCTGGCCGTCATTGGTCTCAAGCGTGTATTTCAGATAGGCGTAAGCCGCCTCCTTGTTCTTGGAGGCCGAGGTGATGGCCAGGGACGAGCCGCCGAGATTGGCGGCGCGCGGGCCGTCGGCGGTCAGGCTCGGCATCAGGTAGACGCCCCACTTGCCGCTCTCCTTCGGCGATTCGGTGCGGATCGTGCCTTCATACCAGCCGCCATAGACCTGGCTGGCGACGGTGCCGGCGGTGTTGTTGGTGATCTTGGTCGACCAGTCCGCCGACGACACGATGCCGGCGTCCTTCATCTCCTTGACCTTGGTCATGGCGTCGACGCATTTCGGCTCGGCCACGGTGATCGACTGGCCGTCCTCGGCGAAATAGGCGCAGCCCTGCTCGTTGGAGATCATGCGGAAGAATTCGGTGTCGCCGTTGAAATCGGCATTGGTCATCGACACGCCCGGATTGGCGTCCTGGATCTTCTTGCCGGCGGCGATGAAATCGTCCCAGGTCTTGATCGAGGCCGGGTCGACGCCTGCCTTCTCGTAGAAGTCGCGGCGGTAGAAGACGGCCACCGGGCCGGAATCCCAGGGCATGGCATAGGCCTTGTCGCCGACTTCGAGCTCGGTGCGCTTGAAATCGGGGAATTTCTTCTGGTCTTCCGCCGTGTAGCCCAGCGTGTGCAAGTCGACGAAGCAGTCCGGGAACTGGCTCCAGTAATTCTCCGCCTCGCCGTTCTCGATCGACACGATATCGGGCAGGCCGACGCCGCCGGCGGCGCAGCCGGCGATCGATTTGTCATAGGTGGGCTGGTTGCCGAGATCCTGAACCGTGACCTTGATGTCGGGGTATTTCTTGTTGAAGCCCTCGACCGTCGCCTTCAATGACGAGGCGGCGATGTTCCAGCTCCAGATGGTGATCTCGCCGGACTGCGCCAGCGCCGGGCCGGAGCCCAGGGCAAGCATAAGCGCGGCGCAGGTCAGTGTAGTGCGCATTGAAATCCTCCCATTTCATTTGCTCTCTCACTGTGAGCGTGGCTAGACTATGCGGCGCGGAAGGCTTGTCGCCGTCAGAGGGAATAAGAAGTTGGCGGAAAGTAAGATGCCGGAGCGTCCATTCTACCAGCCTGGCGCGAGCAGCGTCGAAGGACTGCCGCTCATGCTGCAGATGTTTTACAACCACCCGTTGGTGATGCTGAAACCGCACTGGCACGCCCAGGTGGAGGTGAATTTCATCGTGCAGGGCCGCGTGCATTACCGCATGGCCGAGCATGAGATCTCGCTGTCGGCCGGCGAGATGTGCCTGTTCTGGGGCGGCCTGCCGCACCAGATGGACGATCTTTCCGACGACGCCGTCTATGCCGGCGCGCATCTGCCGCTGGTGCATTTCTTCCGCCTGCATCTGCCGGCCGACATACGCCACCGGCTGATGACCGGCGCGACGCTGGTGACCAATGCGACCGACCAGTCGGACAACGACAATTTCAAGCGCTGGAACGAATATGCGCGCTCGGGCGATCCGGCGAGGGCCGAGCATGCCGTCAACGAGCTGCTGCTGCGGCTCGAGCGGGTACGCTTCGAGCCTTACCGGCTGGTTCCGGAAAGGGTGGCTGGCCAAGGCGCCGGCAATGCCTTCGACCAGCAGTCCTCCCGTAATGTCGGGCGCATGTGCGATTTCATCGCCGAGAATTTCCTCTACGACGTCGACTGCGTGACCATCGCCGCTGCCGCCGACATCCATCCCAAATACGCCATGAGCCTGTTCAAGAAATCGACCGGCATGACGCTCAACGAATATGTCAATCTGCTGCGGTTGAGCTACGCGCAGGCGCTCCTGATGCATGAGGACGCCAATGTGTTGAGGGTCGCCATGGACTCAGGCTTCGGCTCGCTCAGCGCCTTCAACAAATCGTTCCGCAAGCTTGCCGGCATGTCGCCCTCCGATTTCCGCCGGGCGGGCGGCGGGCGGTAAAAATGGCCGACGGTCGCCCACCCGTCGTCGCCCATCGCGATCGTCATTCTAGGGCGGAGCGGGAAGCGAAGCGTACCGCGTAGACCCTAGAATCCATGCCGTGACGTTAAGGCGTTGCAGCGGTTACAGAATCTTCTGCACCGTTGCATTTCCCGGCAGAAGTTAATGGCATGGATTCTAGGGTCTGCGCGCGTCGCTCCGCTCCTTGCTCCGCCCTAGAATGACGACGTCACCGGAGTTCCCACGGCCGGAAAGCTGACGGTCACGCCGAGGCCCGGATTGCGGTCCTCGAGCGTTATCGCGGCGCCATGCAGGTCGGCCACCGCCTTGACAAGGCTGAGGCCCAGGCCGCTGCCGGGCGTCGTGCGGCTGGCATCGAGCCGATAGAGCCGGCGGAACACTTTTTCGCGCTCCTCGGCGGGAATGCCCGGGCCATTGTCGCGGACATGAATGAGGACGTGGTTGCCTGCCCCGGTCACCGCGAGCTCGATCGCGGTGCCCGGCGGGCAATGCCTGAGCGCGTTCTCGACCAGATTGGCCAGCATCTGCATGAGCAGGTCGCGGTCGCCGTGCACATACCATTTTGTATCCGGAACGATCACGGTGGACAGAGACTTGCCGTCGTCCTCGGCGACATCGGCATAGACTTCGCCAATGGTCTCGACGACCGGTCCGACATCGAGATCGACGAAGCGCGCCTTGCGGGCGCCGGCTTCGATCTGGGCGATGCGCAGCAAAGCGTCGAACGTGCTGTTGATCTGCTGGCTCTCGGTGCGGGCGTCGGTCAGCTCGGTCGAGACATCCTCGCCCGACACCGTCTTGTCGGCGGCGGATTCCAGGATCATCTGCAGCCGGTTGAGCGGCGTCTTGAGGTCATGGGCGATGTTGGCGCTCACCTCGCGCATGCCGTCGACTAGGGCAGACAGGCGATCGAGCGCGGAATTCACCTGGGCCGAGACGGCGTCGATGTCGTCGCCATTGCCGGTCAGCGGGATGCGGGCATCGAGACGCCCATGCGAGACGTCGACCATAGTATTGGCGATGCCGTCGAGGCGGCGCTGGACGCGCGAGGCAAGCACGGCGCCGCCGCCGATCGCCAGGACGGTGATGAAGAGCGTGGCCCAGCCGAAGCTCATCAACACGATCCTTTCCAGATCCTCGGTTTCCGAAAGCGAGAAGGCGACCGTCAGCTTGTTGCCGCCGACCGTGCCCGAATAGGCGCGATATTGGGTATCGGGCGGCACGCCCGGCAAGTCGGCGGCGAACATGGAAAAGCCGTTCGGCAGGCTGGAGGCGGTGAAATCCCCGGCGAGACGGTTGCCGTTCCGATCGGTGAGGGAAAAGATTTCGTCCTTGTCCTGGCTGAACTGGGCATGGTCCCTGACGGTTGAAATGAGGTCCTCCTCGTCGCCCTCGGCATGGGTCGCGGCGATGAGCGAATAGGTCTCCTTGATCGATTGATCGAGCTGCCTGGCGAGCGAGGCGCTCATCAGCTGATAGACGATCGCGCCCGACAGGATGAAGGCCAGCAGGAACAGGAAGGCGAAGGTCAGCGCCAGCCGGAACGGCGTGCTGCGCAGCAGGCTGGAGCGCGTCCCGCTCATGCGATCGCGGAAGCGGTTGGCCGCCCCGCGATTGCGGAGGCAAGATCAGGCCGGGACATGCAGGCTGTAGCCGGTGTTGCGCACGGTGTGGATCAACGGCACGTCGAAGGGCCTGTCGACCTTGGCCCTGAGCCGGCTGATATGCGTCTCGACGACACTGGTCTTGGGGTCGAAATGAAAATCCCAGACGCGCTCGAGCAGCATGGTGCGGGTGATGACGCGGCCCTCGCCGCGCATCAGCACTTCGAGCAGGCTGAACTCGCGCGGCTGCAGGTCGATCGGCTGGCCCTGCCTGGTGACGCGGCGCTGGATAAGGTCCATTTCGAGGTCGGCGACACGCAAAGCCGTCTTCTGCTCCTGCGCCGCCGGCCGGCGGCCGAGCGCATGGATGCGGGCAAGCAGCTCGGAAAAGGCGAACGGCTTGACCAGATAGTCGTCGCCGCCGGCCTCGAGGCCCTCGACCCGGTCGTCAACGCCGCCGATCGAGGTGAGGAAAATAGCGGGCGTGCGGATGCCGGCGGCACGCACCGCCTTGATCATCGACAGGCCGTCGAGGCCGGGCACCATGCGGTCGGCGACGATCACGTCATAGGCGTTGCGGGTCGCGGCGAAGAGCCCGTCATGACCGTCGCGCAAGAGATCGCAGACATGGCCGGCCTCGGTCAGTCCCCTGACGATATAATCCGCGGTTCTCGGATCGTCTTCAACAAGCAGAAGTCGCATTGTCCGGTGCCGTCCTTGCCCACCTCAACCATTTGTTTTTACGAGCTTTCAGACCGAGTGCCGCTACACATTTTTGCGAGGGACAGCCGATATCCGTCGCGACCGCCGACGGCAGCGGCGAAGAACCGGGCGGCCGGCGGCGAGAGCGACCTCATGGTCGTCCCGCGCTCGCGCCCAGCGTGAGAAGAAGCTCGTCCAGTTGCCCGAACGTCTCGCCCATCGCATCGGCCGCCCCGGTGCCGGCAGCGTCGAGAGCTTCTTTCGAGGGATAGAGCTCGTGCATCACCAGCAGCGTCTTGCCACCCTTTTCCTCGAAGGTCACCGTGGTGACGGGTCCACCGTCGCCGCCTTCGTCATTGGTCCAGGCGAGGCGCGAGTACGGCACCACATCGACATACCGGCCGAAGAACTCGGCGGGGTTCGAGGCATCATGGCCGAACGCCAAACGGTACCCGCCTCCGACGCGAACATCCATCTCGCAGGAACGCAGGATCATGCCCATAGACTTGGGCGCCCACCACCGCTTGAACAGTTCGGGCTTGGTCCACGCCTCGAACACGATGCGTGCGGGGGCGTCGAAGGTTCGCGTAACGACCAGCTCACGGTCGGACCTCCGTTCTACTGTCGTGCGAGCAGGCTCACTCCGTTCCATCGACTTCCTCCTTCCGTTTCAGTTCCTCGACAACTTTGTCCAGCTCTTCGAAGCGTGCGTCCCAAAGCCGGCGGTAGCTCTCGATCCAAGCCGCCTCTTCCTCCAGTCCGCGCAGGCCGAGCGTGCAGGTCCGCACCCGCCCGGCTTTCCGGGTGGTGACGAGCCCCGCCTGTTCCAAGACGCCGATATGCTTCTTCATGCCTGTGAGGGTCATGTGGAATTTCTCGGCAAGGTCCGTGATCGAGGCCTCCGCGCGTCCGAGCTGCTCCAGAACGCCGCGCCGTGTGGCGTCCGAGAGCGCGGCGAACGAGACATCGAGGCGGGCTTTCGGATACTGAACCATTTGGTTCAGTATCTAGCGCATCGTTGAGCGGTGCGCAAGGGGATAGCGGGCGGGCTGCGCTGCCGGCCCTCCCGGACCGAGCCAGTCTCGCTGCTGCAGCTTACGGTCAATCGCGACATGCTCTAGTCGAGGAGCGCCAGCTCGTCTTCGTCGATCAGTTTTCTCAGCGTCATATGGAGAACGATGGCCACGATGCAGCCGAGGAAAATCAGGCTGGTGAAGGTGGCGCCGAAGCCCAGCCCGCCATAGTCGACCGGATGCGAGAGCAGGTCGCCGAAGGAGGCGCCGAACGGCCGGGTCAGGATATAGGCAAGCCAGAAGGCGAGGACGCTGTTCAGGCCGAGGAAGAACCAGGCAAAAGCGATCGCCGCGATCACGCCGCCGAAGATGAGGCCGGTAGCGAGATAGCCGATATCGAAGCGCTCGGCCACCAGATCGCCGGCAGCCGTGCCGAGCGAGAAGGTGAAGAGGATCGCCAGCCAGTAGAAGATCTCGCGCCTGGCGGTGAAGATGGTGTGGATCGAGAGGGTCCTTTCGCTGGCATACCAGACCGCGAAAGTCAGTGCGAGGGCGACCGAGAAGACGATGGTCGTCGTCTCCAGCCGCACGCCGAAATCGTCGATGAGGTTGTCGGCGACCAGGGTGCCGACGACGCTGATCAGCACGACGGCGAGCCAATAGGCCCAAGGTACATAGCGTTTCTGTGCGAATTGCAGGACGAGCGCGACGATGAGGATGCCGCCCATGATCAAGGACGTGACAGTAAGGCCGAGGCCGAGCTTCACGGCGAGGTAGTCGGCCGCCGTCTCGCCCATGGTCACCGCCATGATCTTGACCAGCCAGAAATCGATGGTGACGTCCGGGACGCGGTTGGGGGTGAGGTTGTCGGCTTGAGAGATCATGGCGCGATCCGTTGTTCGTTCGAGCCGCCTCGAATTCCGTATGGCGGCGACGCCCAAATTAGGCAGGCGAATTCACCGCGGCCTGTCCGCGTTCTTACAAATTCGTAAGGTTGGCCAAAAACATCCGCCGAGCCTCGTCATGCCGCCAGCGAAGAGATAGACAAGCCTTGGCGCCCCCTGGCTGCGCCGGAGCGGTGAGAAGAATGGCATCCCCCAAATCGACGCCGAATGCGTTCGACCAGCATAAGCGCCTGATCGTCGTGCAGCTGGCCGCCGTGCTTGCCGTCATCCTGCTCCTGTTCAGCAAGCCGGCGTTGGCCGAGGGATCGGACGGTCACGAAGTCATGGAGACGATCGGCTTCGCGATGGTGCTGATCTGCTTCCTCGGCCGGCTGTGGAGCATCCTCTTCGTCGGCGGCAGGAAGAATGACGAGCTGATCGTGTCCGGCCCGTTCTCGATAACCCGGAACCCGCTCTATTTCTTCTCGACGGTCGGCACGGCAGGCATCGGGCTGATGTTCGGTTCGCTGCTAGCGGCCGTCATGCTCGGCCTGGCGAGCTTCCTCGTCTTCCGCTTCACCGCGCGCAAGGAGGCCGAGTATCTCGCCGGCAAATTCGGTGCGGCTTACGCGGCTTATGCCGAACGCACGCCGTCCTTCTGGCCAAATCCGCTGCTTTACCGCGACGAGGCGCAGTGGCTGTTTTCGACGGGCGCGCTGCGGAACACGTTCCGCGACGGGCTCTATTTCCTGGCTTTGTTTCCGGTGATCGAGGCGGTCGAATATTTGCGCCTCAGCGGCGACCTGCCGACGCTTTTCACGGTCTATTAGTTTTCCGGTAAAACCGCTTTGTCTGCGCTGGCAGGCGGCATGCCTGAAGATTGGCTGACGCGCTTGTCAGGTCGTCATTCTATGGCGGAGCAAGGAGCGAAGCGACGCGCGCAGACCATAGAATCCATTCCGTGACGTCGAGGCGTTGCCACGGTGCAGAATCTGCTTCGCCGCATTCCTCGGCCAAGGTCACGGAATGGATCCTCGGGTCTGCGCTCCGCTCGCGTCGCTCCGCCCGTGGATGACGAGGCTGGGAGGCTCCAGCCAACCCTCAGCGTTTGCGCTGATTTCGCGGAAAATAAACGCCGGTCAGCGCGCCTTGCCGCGCGCGGCGCGGCGTGTGCTTTGCAGGAGAATTGCCAGGCAGCCGGCGAGAAGCAGGAAGCCGCCGATGAGCGGCGGCAACCCCAAGAACTTCACCGCGGCGGTGACCAGCGCGATCAGGATCAGCGCGAGCAGGGCGAGATTACCGTCGTCGACGAACATGCCGACGAGCTCCTTGAAGACGAGACGGATCATCGGGCAACTCCTTCGGCGGGTGCCGGGTAGGCGCCGCGCAGCCAACGCACGATGGCGAAGGATGCGGCGGCAATGACGGCGAAGATGGCGAGCAGAGCGAGGTCGGCGCCCGGCCATTCGGCGCCGAGGCCTTCGCCGGTCCAGAACACGCCGAAGCTGGTCAGCATCAGCCCGACCACGAATTTCAGCGCATTCTCGGGCACACGCGCCAGCGGCCGGTGCACGGCAAGGCCGATCAGCATCACCAGCACGAAGGCCGCCAGCGCGCCGAGGCCGGCATAGAGCGTCTGCCCGTGCGCGGCGCCGACGGCGATGACGATGAACACCACTTCGACGCCTTCAAGCAGCACCGCCTTGAACGACGCGACGGCCGCCAGATAGTCGGCGCGGCGGTCGGCGGCCTGCCGCTGCAAGGCGGCCGTCTCCCTGGAAAAGGCCTGCTCCTCGTCATGCAGCGCGATCGCGCCGACGCTGCGCAGGATCGCCTTTCTCAGCCAGCGCATGCCAAACAGGATCAAAAGCACGCCGACCACGAATTGCAGGACGGTGATGGGGACAAGCGCCAGCAGCGGCCCGAAAACGAGCACCAGCGCCGCCAGCAGGGCGAGCGCCAGCGCCGCACCCGTCAGTGCCGGTCGCCAGCTGCGCGTCACGCCGACGGCGAGCACGATGGTGAAGGCTTCGACCACTTCGACGAAGGAGGCCAGGAACGAGGCGGTCACGGTGGAAAATATGGGTGTCAGGCCATGCATCAAGGCTTCGTCCAATGCTCGGGAATCATCCGGTCGGCGAGAACGATACAGCGCTCCGGCGCCGGCGAGAATGCCAGGATGAAGCGATCGGCGCCGCCTCCGGCCCCATCACGTCCCGACGCGAGGGCGGACATTTCGCAGAACGCATTGACGGTCTGTATCCGTTCGGTGTCCGTTGTATCGCGGCGCTGCCCTGGCTATCTGCTGGAGCAACAAGAAGTTTTAAGCGGTCGATGGGCCGCTCCAGCAGGAACGGAGCCATGAAGAAGATCGGATTTCTGTCGTTCGGGCATTGGTCGCCCTCGCCGCAATCGGGCACGCGCTCGGGCGCCGACGCGCTGCTGCAGTCGATCGACCTCGCGGTCGCGACCGAGGAGCTCGGCGCCGACGGCGCCTATTACCGCGTCCACCATTTCGCCCGCCAGCTCGCCTCGCCGTTTCCGCTGCTTGCCGCGGCCGGCGCCAGGACCAAGCGTATCGAGCTCGGCACGGCGGTCATCGATATGCGCTACGAGAACCCGCTCTACATGGCCGAGGATGCGGGTGCTGCCGACCTGATCGCCGGCGGGCGTCTGCAGTTGGGCATCAGCCGCGGCTCACCCGAGCAGGTGATCGATGGCTGGCGCTACTTCGGCTACGTGCCGGAAGAGGGCAAGAGCGATGCCGACATGGCACGCCGGCACTCCGAGATCTTCCTCGACCTGTTGCGCGGCGAGGGCTTTGCCCAGCCCAATCCGCGGCCGATGTTCCCCAACCCGCCCGGCCTGCTCAGGCTCGAGCCTTTCTCGGCCGGCCTACGCGAGCGCATCTGGTGGGGCGCGGCCACCGACGCAACTGCGGTATGGGCGGCCAAGCTCGGCATGAACCTGCAAAGCTCGACGCTGAAATTCGATGAGACCGGCGAGCCGCTGCATGTCCAGCAAGCCAAGCAAATAAGAGCCTACCGCGCCGCCTGGAAGGAAGCAGGCCATGCCAGGGAGCCGCGCGTCTCGGTCAGCCGCAGCATTTTTGCCCTCGTCAACGACATGGACCGCGCCTATTTCGGCGGCAGCGAGGGCGAGGACCATTTTGGCTATATCGAGCCGGAGAAGCGCGCCGTGTTCGGCCGCACCTATGCCGCCGAGCCGGACGTGCTTATCGAGCAGTTGAAGGAGGATCAGGCGATCGCCGAGGCCGACACGCTGCTGCTCACCGTGCCCAACCAGCTCGGCGTCGACTACAACGCCCATGTCATCGAGTCGATCCTGAAGCACGTCGCGCCGGCGCTCGGCTGGCGGTGATGTGGCGAAAACCGCAAAACGCGTAATCTCCCCCGCAAGGGGGAGATCAGACTTCACGCCGGCTTTCGCCAATCACCAGCGTCAGCCTTGGCACCGCCTTCCCTCTCGTCCTTCCCTCGACGTTGACATCTGATAAAATAGCAATCTACTCTGGCGCGTAATCGGTTACGTAACCGATTACGGCTCAATCAAGTGGAGGAGACTAATGAGCAAGTTCTCAAACACGCATGGGCTTGGCCCGTTCTCGCGCCGCCAGTTCCTGAAGACCAGCGCCTTGGCTGCCGGCGCGCTGGCGCTGCCGCTCGGACCGGTTCTCGCCGCCGACAAGCCGAAGGTCGGCCTGGTCATGAAGTCCCTGGCCAACGAGTTCTTCAAGCAGATGCAGGCTGGCGCGGAGGAGTATGCGGCCAAGAACAAGGACAAGTTCGATTTCGCCGCCGTCGGCATGAAGGACGAGCGCGACTTCGCCGCCCAGGTCGACGCCATCGAGAACTTCATCACCCAGAACTACAACATCATCGTCGTCGCCCCGGCCGATTCGAAAGCCATGGTTACGCCGATCGCCAAGGCGCTGAAGGCCGGCATCAAGGTCATCAACATCGACGTTGCGCTCGACACCGAGGCCAAGAAGAAGGCCGGCATCGACCTCGCCTTCTTCGGCCCGGACAACCGCGCTGGCGCCAAGCTGGCCGGCGACGCGCTCGGCAAGGCGCTGGGCAAGGGCGGCAAGGTCGTCATCCTCGAGGGCAATCCCGAGGCCGACAACGCCAAGCAGCGCAAGCTCGGCTTCGACGATTCGGTGAAGGAATACGGCCTCGACCTGCTCGACTCCAAGACCGCGCATTGGGAGACCGAGGAAGCCAACACGCTGATGACCAACTTCCTCACCCAGCATCCCGACATTCAGGGCGTGATGGCGGCCAACGACTCCATGGCGCTCGGCGTCGTCAAGGCGATCGACGCTGCCGGCAAGTCCGGCCAGATCAAGGTCGTCGGCTTCGACAACATCCCGGCCGTCGGTCCGCTGCTGAAGGAAGGCAAGATGCTCGCCACCGTCGAGCAGTATGGCGCGAAGATGGCGGCGATGGGCATCGACTACGGCCTGCGCGAGCTGGCCGGCGAGAAATTCTCCGGCTGGGTCAAGACCGACGTCAAGCTGGTCACCGCATGAGGCGAGCCGGGGCGCCGGCGCTCCCTTCCGGCGCCAGGCTTCGCCTCTCTCGTCACCGCCGCCGCCAGTTTAGGCGGCGGTGACGGAGCGCCCGCCGCTGTCGTCGCCGACGGGCACGGTTTAGGATTCTGCCGCCCATGGATGCGATTCTCTCTCTTGAAAGAGTCGGAAAGATCTTTCCCGGCGCCGTCGCGCTGAGCGACGTGTCGCTGTCGATCGCGCGCGGCGAGACCCATATTATCCTGGGCGAGAACGGCGCCGGCAAGTCGACGCTGATCAAGCTGCTGGCCGGCATCTACCAGCCGGACTCCGGCACGATCGCCTTCAACGGCCAGCCCTATCAGCCGAAGACGCCGCATGATGCGCAGCAGAGCGGCATCCGCGTCGTGCACCAGGAGCTGAACCTGTTGCCCTATCTCAGCATCGCCGAGAATCTGATGCTGGAAAGCCTGCCGCGCCGCGCCTTCGGCATCGTCGACCGCAAGGCGCTCAATAGCCGCGCGGTGGCGCTGCTCAAGCAAGTCGGGCTCGACATCGATCCGCGCATACGCGTCGAGGCGCTCGGCGTCGCGCAGATGCAGCTGGTCGAGATCGCCAAGGCGCTGAGCTACGACTCGAAGCTTCTGGTGCTGGACGAGCCGACCGCGACGCTGACGCCGCCGGAGATCGAGCGGCTGTTTTCCATCATCAAGCGGCTGAAGGCCAAAGGCGTCACCACCATCTACATCTCGCACCGGCTGCACGAGGTGTTCGAGATCGGCGACCGCGTGACCGTCTTGCGGAACGGCAGGCTGGTCGCGACGCGCGACCTGCACGGCCTCACCGTGCCCGACCTGGTGCGCATGATGATCGGCCGCGACATCGCCGACGAATATGGTTTCGATGCCAGGGTCGTACCGGGCAAGGTCGCGCTCAGCGTCGCCAATCTGAAGCGCGACGCCTCCACCCCGGAGATATCGTTCGCCGTACGCCATGGCGAGATCCTCGGCGTCGCCGGCCTGGTCGGCAGCGGCCGCACCGAAGCTATGCGCGCTCTGTTCGGCGCCGACGCAAAACTCGACGGCGTCGTCGAGATCGACGGCAAGCCCGTGGCGATCGCCGCGCCGAAGGACGCGGTGCGGCATGGCTTGAGCCTGCTCACCGAGGACCGCAAGGGCCAGGGCCTTCTGCTCGACATGGCCGTCGACAAGAACATCACCATCACCAATCTCAGCAAGGTTTCGCGCAACGGGCTGCTCAACCGAAGGGCGGAGAGCGCGGCAGCAAACGATTTGGTCGGCCAGCTGCGCGTCAAGGCGAGCTCGATCGAGCAGGCGGTGCGCAACCTCTCGGGCGGCAACCAGCAGAAGGTGGTGCTGGCCAAATGGCTGTTCCGCGGCACCTCCACGCTGATCCTCGACGAGCCGACGCGCGGCGTCGACATCGGCGCCCGGCGCGAGATCTACCAGCTGCTGTGGATGCTGGCGGCGCGGCAGAAGGGCATCATCATGGTGTCGTCCGACCTGCCCGAATTGATGGGCATGTGCCACCGCATCATCGTCTTTTCGAAAAACAGGATCGTCGGCGAAGTGCCGCGATCCGAATTCGACCAGGAGCGCATCCTGTCGCTCGCCTATCAGGAGTATGTGCGACCATGAGCGAGACATCCGAGATAGCCGTGGCGGCGCCTGTTTCTCCGGGCCGGGCGAAGTTCCTGCGCTTTTTGGTGCGCGATGCCGGCGTGCTCCTGGCGCTGGTGCTGATCACGCTGTTCTTCTCGGCCACCGCGCCCTATTTCGCCACCTCCGGCAACGCGCTGAAGATCTTCGTGCAGATCGCCATCAACACGGTGCTGGCGGCCGGCATGACCTTCGTCATCCTCACCGGCGGCATCGACCTTTCAGTCGGCTCGGTGCTGGCGCTGTGCACCGTGGTCGGCGCCACCGTCATGATCAACGAGAGCCTGTCGCCGGCCGTGGCGATCACGCTGGCGCTGCTGGCCTGCATGGCGACGGGTGCGGTCTGCGGCTTCCTCAATGGCTGGATCTCGACGCGCTGGAAGATCCCGTCCTTCATCGTCACGCTGGGTATGCTCAACATGGCGGCGGGCGCCGCGCGCGTGGTCAGCGACAATTCCACCATCACCGGCCTGCCGCAGAGCTTCGTCGATTTCGGCAATCTGATCATCGGCGGCTTCCTGCCGTCGATCTTCCTGGTCGCCGTGCTGGTGATCGCGGCCGGCTGGTTCGTGCTGCGCTTCACCGTCTTCGGTCGCATGATCTTCGCCGTCGGCACCAATGACGAGGCGGTGCGGCTGTCTGGCCACAATCCGGATTTCTACAAGGTCGCCGCCTTCACCATCAGCGGGCTCACCGCCGGCATCGCGGCGATGGTCTATCTGTTGCGCCTCAACATCGGCAGCCCGATCGCCGGCGTCGGCTACGAGCTCAACGCGATTGCCGCCGTCATCATCGGCGGCACCAGCCTCAGCGGCGGCAAGGGCTCGATCATCGGCACGCTGGTCGGCGCCTGCATCCTGCAGGTGCTTTCCACCGGATTGCAGCTGCTCGGCGTCGGCGACAATTTCAAACCGATCGTGATTGGCCTTGTCATCGTGCTCGCGGTCATCCTAGACGCGTACCGGGAGAGGCTGTTGCGGAAAATCCGCTGAGGGGAACGGGCCATGACGACGATTGCCGATGTCGCGCGCCGTGCGGGGGTGTCCGTCGCCACCGTCTCGCATGTGATGAACCATACGCGTCATGTCGAGCCGGAAACGGCCGAGCGCGTGCGCGCCGCGATCGCGGCGCTGCGCTACAGCCCGAACTCGGTGGCGAGGAGTCTCAGGCGCGGCGAAACCAAGACCATCGGCCTGCTTCTTCCCGACAATTCCAATCCCTTCTTCGCCAGCGTGGCGCGGCAGATCGAGGATGCCGGCTTCGTTTCCGGCTACACGGTGATCCTGTGCAACTCCGACGGCAATGCCGAGAAGGAGGAGCGCTATCTCTCGGTGCTGATGGCCAAGCAGATCGACGGGCTGATCTTTGCCGGCTCGTCCGACCACGCGCGGGTGTTCGCCCGCCTCTTGCCCAGCGTGCCGGCGGTGCTGCTCGACCGCGAGATCCAGTCGGTCAATGTCGATTCGGTGCTGGTCGACCACGACCATGGCGGCTATCTCGCCGGCAAATACCTGGCCGGGCTCGGCCACAGGAAGATCGCCGTCATCGGCGGTCCGCGCGATTCGAGCTCCAGCCCGGCCCGCCTGCGCGGTTTTGTCCGCGCGCTTGGCGAAGCAGGCGTTGAGCTGCCGGCGTCGTCAATCGTCGATTCCGACTATCATTTCGCCGGCGGCCGCCTGGCGATGGATCAACTTATGGTACAGGCGCCCGGCATCACCGCGGTGTTCGCCTGCAACGACCTGATGGCGATGGGCGCGGTCACCGCGCTGCGCTCGCGGGGCATGCACGTTCCCGACGACATGTCGATGATCGGCTTCGACGACATCCCTTATGCCGTCACCACCTGGCCGCCGCTGACGACGATCGCGCAGCCGGTGGAAAAGATCGGCACGCTGGCGGTGAGCCTGCTGCTCGAGAGGCTGGGCGAGCCGGAAGCGCCGTCAAGGCGCGAGGTGCTGGCGCCGGTTCTGGTGGAGAGGGAAAGCTGCGCGGCGCGGGGGTAGTCTGGCAATCGTCGACGTAGGCACTGCCCCCTCTCCGTCCGCTTCGCGGACACTCTCTCCCATTTCATCTACGGCATGCACACCTTTCAAAGCGGCCGGCCTTTGGCGATAGCGTGCATGGCAGCGCGCTGGTCGACCCCACTCCGTCTCGGCTTCGCCGAGCCACCTCTCCCCCGATCGACGGGGTAGAGGAAAGGCGCCAAGCCTTTTGCCGTCAGCGCCCGTCCAGCTCCCTTCCTTTCCCTCCGGAGGGGGGAAAGGTGGCGCTGCGAAGCAGCGACGGATTGGGGGAACCACGTGGCAATCAAGCGTCGGCCTGATCAGTCGCGCCAGTCACAGAAGATGTGCTTAACGTAGACGAAGTGGTGAGAGGTGGCTCGGCGAAGCCGAGACGGAGAGGGGGAGCGCTCTATGCGGTTATCCCGCCGTATGAAGTCGCCTTAGCGAACCCCTTCAAGCCGCCGGCTGCATGGCGGCCCTGAGCAGCATGCCGAACAGGTCGCGCGGCTCATCGGGGTCGGCGAGCAGGTCGAGCTCCTCATAGAGGCCGGTGGCCTGGAGCTGGTCGCGGACATAGCGTAGCGCGGAAAAATCTTCCGTGGCGAAGCCGACGGAATCGAACAGCGTGATCTGCTCGGGCGACTTGCGGCCCTCGGCCTTCCCGGTCATCACCTGCCACAGCTCGGTCACCGGATAATCGGGGTCGAGCTGCTGGATCTCGCCTTCGATACGGGTCTGCGGCGGGAACTCGACGAAGATGTCGGAGCGCAAAAGGATGTCGCGGTGCAGCTCGGTCTTGCCGGGGCAGTCGCCGCCGACGGCGTTGATATGGACGCCGGCGCCGACCATGTTGTCGGTGAGGATCGTGGCATACTGCTTGTCGGCGGTAACCGTGGTGATGATGTCGACGCCTTCCACGGCATCCTGCCCGGTCGAGCAGATGGTGATATCAAACCCCTTGCCGGCGAGGTTGCGGGCACATTTTTCCGAGGCCGAGCGGTCGATGTCGTAGAGCCGCAGCCGGTCGATGCCGACGAGCGCCTTGAAGGCGATGGCCTGGAACTCGGACTGGGCGCCATTGCCGATGATGGCCATGGCGCGGGAGTTCTTCGGCGCCAGGTATTTTGCCGCTACCGCCGAGGTGGCGGCGGTGCGCAGCGCCGTCAGGATGGTCATCTCGGTGAGCAGCATCGGATAGCCGGAGCCGACATCGGCGAGCACGCCGAAAGCGGTGACGGTCTGGCGTCCTTCGCGCATGTTCTTCGGATGGCCGTTGACATATTTGAAGCCGTACATCTTGCCGTCGCTGGTCGGCATCAGCTCGATGACGCCGTCATGGCTGTGCGAGGCGATGCGCGGCGTCTTGTCGAACAGCTCCCAGCGGCGGAAATCCTCCTCGATATAGGCGGCGAGCTCGGTGAGGAAGCGCTCGACGCCGATGGCGAGCACCAGCTTCATCATGCGATCGACGCTGACAAAGGGAACGATGGCAAGGCGCGAAGGCTGGGTCATGATCAGAGGTTTCCGGAATGGCTGCGGGTTGGGCGGTCCATGATGCGGCGGCCCATCAGGCTGGCAGTGAGGTCGACCATCAGGGTGGCGGTACGGCCGCGCTCGTCGAGGAAGGGGTTCAGTTCGACCAGGTCGAGGCTTGAGACGAGGCCTGAGTCGGACAGCATCTCCATTACCAGATGCGCCTCGCGGAAGGTGGCGCCGCCGGGCACGGTGGTGCCGACGGCCGGCGCGATCGAAGGGTCGAGGAAATCGACGTCGAGGCTGACATGCAAGAGCCCGTTCTCCTCCTCGACGCGGGCCAGGAAGGCGCGCAGCAGCGGCGCGATGCCGTGCTCGTCGATGGCGCGCATGTCGTGCACGGTGACGCCGGCTTCAGTGAGCGCGCGGCGCTCGGCCGGATCGACGCTGCGCAGGCCGATGGCGCAGATGCGGGCCGGGTCGACGGCTTGCGGCAGATCCGGGAAATAGCCCTGAAAACCGGCCTGGCCGCTGGCATAGGCGAGCGGCACGCCGTGCAGATTGCCGCTGGTGGTGGTGTCGAGCGTGTGGAAATCGGGATGCGCGTCGAGCCACAGCACGAAGAGCGGCCGTCCGCGCTCGGCCGCGCGGCGCGCCACGCCCGACATAGTGCCGGCGGAGATCGAATGGTCGCCGCCGAGGAAGATCGGCATGGCGTCCCGCGAAGCCGCGTAGGCGGTCTCGGCGATTGCCGCCGTCCAGGCGGAGATCTCCGGCAGCGCCTTCAGCGCGAGATTGCCGTGCGCCACGGGCCGCGCCGCGGCTTTCTCGACCGCGCCCCAGTCCTCGACCTCGTGGCCGAGCTCGGCCAGCACCGAGACCAGCCCTGCTGTGCGCAGCGCGCTCGGCCCCATCTCGCATCCCATCCTGCCCGCGCCGTCCTGCACCGGCGCGCCGACGATCCTGCAGCGCATCTTTTCTCACCTTGCGATTGATCGAAGGAGTGAACCATCAGCTGCTGGCGGCTTGAACAGTGAAAATTGGCATTTCGAGAAGACTAATCTATCATGATGGTCAGACGATTTGATCGAAATGGAAGCCATGGACGCGCTGGACGAGAAACTGGTGACGCTGCTGAGGCACGATGCGCGGCGCAGTGTATCCGACCTCGCCATCGATCTCGGCGTGTCACGCGCCACGGTCAGGTCGCGCATGGAACGGCTGGAAAAGTCCGGCGAGATCATCGGCTACACTGTGGTGCTGCGCGCCGACGCGGTCGATCAGAAGATACGCGGCGTGATGACGATCGAGATCGAAGGCCATGCCGCCGACCGCGTCGTCAAGGCACTCGGCGGCCTCGCCGAGGTCTCGACCATCCACACCACCAACGGCCGCTGGGACCTGGTGGTCGAGCTCGGCACCGCCACGCTGACGGACTTCGACGCGGTGCTGCGGCGCATCCGGCTGATCCCCGGCATTACGGGGAGCGAGACAAGCCTGCTGCTGGCGACGCCAAGGACGACGCGGGCGCGGCTGGCGTAGGCGCATGATCGGTGACGGCGCGGTGAGGCGTGAAGCGGTTCGGCGATCTTGCGAAACGCCGGGCCGCTTCAGGTTCTTATTTCGTGCGACGCGGGCCGAAGGCGACGGGCCGGGCCGCGGTCCGGCTTTCCCGGAATTGCTCCATGACTGCCGCATGGCACCGCTCATGCAGGCGGTCAGCCGTTCGGATAATAGCCGCCGTCCGAGCCGTCGCCCATATAGTTTCCCTGGCCGGTAGCGTTTCGGAGCCGCTGGTCCAGCTCATTGATCCGCCCGATCGCCGAACGGCCTCCGGTGGGCTGGATGCCATCGGCCTGCCGCATCAGGTCGCGAGCCTGTTCCTGCGTGATCTTGCCGGCCTGCCTGGCCGCACGGATACCTTGCTTCACGCCAAGCAGCTGCTGCGTCGCGGCTCTCGCTTCGGGCTCCGCCGGCACTGACGCCGTGGTCATTGTGTCGACCTGCGCCCTATGGTGGCGGTGCACGGCATAGGCGCTCGAAAGCGGTATGGCCGCGAAGATCGAGGCGGCCGCGATGAGTTTTGGGGTGGAAGAACGCATGATGACATCTCCTCGTGATGGAGGAAGCGGCAAGACCGCTTTTTCCGAAAACGGGCCGTCCGGTCGCGTCGTGTCGCGGTGCTGGCCATTCGCCGCCGGCGGATCTCGGCCCAGGGAGGAGATATAGAAACCGCCGCGGCGTTGAAATGGAGCAGCACGCAAACGTTATCCGATGTGATCTGGGGTTGAATCGCCGATGCGCCGTCGGCGAGGCGGGTTCCCAAGCCCAGCCGTCTTCAGGCGACGCTGGCGAGCGGGATCGGCCAATCGATCGCCTGCCCGATTAGCCCGGCATTGGCCTGGTCGGCAAGTCGCTCGGCTTCGCCTTGCGTCAGCCCGATCAGCAGCCGGCCTGCTATCTCCGCCGGGAGATCGGAAACCAGATCGCAGACAAGCCAGTCGTCGCAAGGATCCTGTATTGCCGCGAACCTCATAGGCGCTCCTTGTTTTAGCGCAAGCTAAAGTTCTGATGATGCCCAATCGTTCCATTGCGGGGCGATCAAATATCGAGAAAGAGGCACGGCCGAGCGCGGCACCGAGAGGAATTCATCTGCCTGGCCCGCGAGCTGCTCCGCCTCCTCGCGAATCGGGCCAAGCAGCAACATGTCCGGCATTCGCGCCGGGAAACCCGACCGTAAATCGAACACCATCCATTGGCCGCACGGATCCTGAAAGGCTGTAAACCTCATGGCCGACGTTCTATGTTTGCTTTGACGCAACTCCGAACGGAAGACTACGGCGAAGTCGCCGAGCATAACCGCTCACACTTTCCTGGAATTGCTCCAGCTATGCCCCAACGTAACGACTTGCGGGAATGCCTCCCGCGAGACTGCCCGGCCGGATTAATTCCAGCACTTTCACACAACATATAGTTGTCGGACCCCTGGCAAAAGAGGCTCTACAGTCCCTTCGGCATGCGACTCAAGTCTGATGGGCAGCGGATACTTTCCGGATGGGGAAGCGTGGCTGTTTGAAGGAAAATATCGCGTGAACTATCTGCTGGATGTCTTGCGGGAGATCCGTGGGGATGCGGCAATGCGCGTTGCCGACGGTCCAGACGTAACTCCGGCGCTGTGCCGCGGGTGGGTTTCCCGCTAGCCGCAAACGCGAAAAAGCCGCGGAGACCGCGGCTTTTCGTTTGCTTGATCCCTTGAAGGAAACTGGAGCGGGTGAGGCGATTCGAACGCCCGACCCCAACCTTGGCAAGGTTGTGCTCTACCCCTGAGCTACACCCGCTCGCGCGGCCTTGGGCCGCAAGCCGCGCCTATATGGCCGAAGAGCGCGGCGATTGCAACAGGGAAATGACGGTCTTTTTTGGCGCGAATTCTTCCCGCGGCGACGTTCGCGTCGAAAGCACCGAAGCGGCGGCGAAACCGGACTGCTCGCAAATCCGCAGGCAAGCCGCCGCCCGCTTTGCCCGCAATGGCTCCGGCGGCCTTGCCCCGATGGCACCGTTGGCCGTAAACGGCATGAGCCCTTTTTTGACCGCGCGAGGACCGATGCCGAAGACCGAAGCCGAGCTCAACGAATTTCTTGCCGATCTCGGCATTTCCGTCTCGACGGTCAGGCACCCGCCGCTGTTCACGGTCGCCGATTCGCAAGGCCTGCGTGGCGAGATTCCCGGCGGCCACACCAAGAACCTGTTCCTCAAGGACAAGAAGGACAATTATTTCCTCGTCACCGTCGGCGAGGACGCCGTGGTCGACCTGAAGCAGATCCACCACCTGATCGGCGCCGCCAGCCGGGTGTCGTTCGGCAAGCCGGAAATGCTGATGGAGCTGCTCGGCGTCATCCCCGGCGCGGTCACCGTTTTCGGCCTGATCAACGACACGGAAGGCAAGGTCAAGGTCGTGCTCGACGAGGCGTTGATGAGCCACGACGTCATCAACGGCCATCCGCTGACCAATGAGGCGACGACCTCGATCGCCGCCGCCGACCTTATCAGATTCGTCGAGGCAACCGGCCATGATCCTGTTATCCTGAAAGTCTCATGACCTTGAAAGTGCCCTTGCCTTGAAGGCCTTATTGCCTTGAAACTCGGGGGCTGATCGCCACATGGAAGGCGGTTGCGAAATCCGACAATGACGCGCCGGGCGCCGACGCCTGAGAGCGTGACCGAAAGGGCGACAAGATGAGTGACAACAATCCGTATAGCGGCGCGTTTGGCGGCAATGGCGGCCAGTATGCCCAGACGGTGCAATATGGCGGCGGCGACCGCGCCAAGGTTTCGCTCGGCGACGGCCCGGCGGCGGCCGACCTTATCAAGGACACCACAACCGCGACTTTCGCCGCCGACGTCATCCAGGAATCGCGCCGCCAGCCGGTGCTGGTCGACTTCTGGGCGCCATGGTGCGGGCCTTGCAAGCAGCTGACGCCGCAGCTCGAAAAGGCGGTGAAGAACGCCGGGGGCAAGGTCAAGCTGGTCAAGATGAACATCGACGATCACCCCTCGATCGCCGGCCAGCTGGGCATCCAGTCGATTCCCGCGGTCATCGCCTTCAAGGACGGCCAGCCGGTCGACGGGTTCATGGGCGCGGTTCCGGAAAGCCAGGTCGCCCAATTCATCGAGAAGGTCGGCGGCAAGGGAGGCGGCGCGCCGCAGATCGCCGACGCGCTTGCGGCGGCGGCCGAGGCGCGCACGGCCGGCGACGTCCAGACCGCGGCCGACATTTACGACGCGGTCCTCGAGCAGGCGCCGGAGACGATCGAGGCGGTCGCAGGCTTGGGCGAGATCCTGTACGATGCCGGGGACGTGGAAGGCGCCGAGGCCGTGCTGGCGCGAGCGCCCGAGGACAAGAAGGACGCACCCGCGCTGGCCGCGCTGCGCGCCAAGATGACGCTTGCCGCGGAAGCGGCCGCGCTCGGCAATCCGGCCGAGCTCGAGCGCCGGCTCGCCGCCAACCCCGCCGACCATCAGGCGCGCTTCGATCTGGCGATGATCCAGAACGCGCGCGGCGAGCGCGACGCGGCCGCCGACAATTTGCTGGCGATCGTCAAGGCCGACCGGACCTGGAACGACGACGGCGCCAGGGCGCAGCTGTTGAAGCTGTTCGAAGCCTGGGGAATGACCGACGAGGCGACGCTCGCGGCACGCCGCAAGCTCTCGTCGCTGCTGTTCTCGTAGGACGGTTTCGGCGATTCACAGAGCCGCCGAACCGCTTTAAGTTCGGTTTGCGCAATTCCGGACGGAAGGCTGCGGCGAAGTCGCCGACCCCAACTGATACTTTCCCGGAATTGCCGTGAATTTTTTGCCGGCTGTCGCGGCCGGCAGGCTTGCGCAGCGGGACATCAGCGCCAGATAAGGGCGGGGCCGGATGCCGATCGTGACGAATTCGCCGGTGCGAGAGGAGATTGCAGCTTGATACGCTTGCCGGCGTTGCTTTGGGAGGGTCGCGGTGCGCGTCGGTAACGCACTTTACAGGCTTGCCAAGGATCTGCCGGCGGCAATCCCGGTTTTCCCGCTCGCCGGCGCGCTGCTTCTGCCGGGCGGCCGCATGCCGCTCAACGTTTTCGAGCCGCGCTATCTGCAGATGATCGATCTGGCGATGGCCGGCTCGCGGCTGATCGGCATGATCCAGCCCAGCCTCGACGGCGCATTGCGCGACGACGGCGAGCCTGAACTGTGCAGCGTCGGCTGCGCCGGGCGCATCATCTCGCTCGCCGAGACGGGCGACGGGCGCTATTTGATCTCGCTGCAGGGCGTGTGCCGGTTTCGCATTGTGCAGGAGCTTACGGCAAAGGCGCCGTTCCGGCAGTGCAAGATCGCGCCGTTTCTCGCCGACCTCGAGGAAGACCCGGCCGGCGCCGACGTCGACCGGCCGGCGCTGCTCAAGGCTTTTCGTTCCTATCTGCAGGCCAACGACCTCGAGGCCGACTGGGAAAGCGTCAGCCGCGCCGAAAACGGCATGCTGGTCAACGCGCTGTCGATGATGGCGCCCTACGGGCCGGCCGAGAAGCAGGCGCTGCTGGAAGCGCCGGACCTGAAGACGCGCGCCGAAACGCTGATCGCCATCACCGAAATGACGCTGGCGCGCGAGGATGATGAGTTTGGCTCGAGTCTACAATAAGTGTATTGATATTCAGGTGAGCCCGGCCTGCGAACGGCAGCTTCCTGCGCTTCCGGTGCTCACGTACGTTAAGTACGCTCCGCTCCGGTTCTCGGAAGCCACCGTTCTCGACTCGGCCTGACCTGAATCTCAACACACTTAGACCGTATAGTGGACAAGGGAAGAGTGCGATGGCGGCGGACGGACGCGACGGACGAAAAGCCACGGTCGACCCGAAGCTGCTGGAGCTGCTCGCCTGCCCTCTGACCAAAGGACCGCTAACCTGGGACCCCGAGCGCAACGAGCTGGTCTCGCGCGTGGCGAAGCTCGCTTATCCGGTACGCGACGGCATCCCGATCATGCTGCCCTCGGAGGCGCGCACGATCTCGGCCGAGGACATGCTGACCCCACCGCCGCCCCGGCTCGGCGGGGCTTCGTGAAGACCCTTTGCTGACAACCGGAACGCTGGCGGGACAGCACCCCCCTCTGCCCTGCCGGGCATCTCCCCCGCAAGGGGGGAGATTGGCAGCTTGGGCGTCGCGCCCTTCTTTCGACGTCGCCAATTGGCGAAAGCCGCGCAACATCTGATCTCCCCCCTTGCGGGGGAGATGGCCGGCAGGCCAGAGGGGGGTGTGAAGGAACGCGGCTTCACAATTCTTCCTCATCTTGGCGTCTTCGCTCCGATTGAGGTCGAAGGCCTCTGCCTCACTGAAAATTCCGCCCTTTCGGCATGACTTGTTGCGCGGCACCCGACAGGGTCTCGATCTCCTGATGGACAGGCCGGCCACGGCTTGCGGCGGCTCCAACCGGCCGTTCGGCGGGATTATGCTCGATGACCGGCCGATTGGCGGTCTCCAGCAGCACGCTCAGCCAGGACGTCAAATCCTCGATCCGGTCGGCGACGATGTGGATGACGTCCGATTCATGCTGCAGCTTGCCGGTGACGCGGATGAAGCGCGCGCCCATGACCACCGGGCGGAAGCGGTCGAAGACGCGTGGCCAGATGATGACGTTGGCGATCGATTTTTCGTCTTCCAGCGTGAGGAAAATGGCATTGCCCTTGCCCGGACGCTGGCGCACCAGCACCAGCCCGGCGACGGAAACGCGGCGGCCGTCGCGCACAGACGGCAGGCGGGCGTTGGGGGTGACGCCGGCGCGATCCAGCCGTTCGCGCAGGAAGGCGACGGGGTGTTCCTTCAAAGATAGGCCGAGCGAGCGGTAATCGTGGACGACATGCTCGCCGAGCGGCATTTTCGGCAGCTTCGTTTCCGGCTCCAGCTCGCGCAGGCGAAGCGAGGGCTGGTCGAACAACGGCAATTTCTCGGCGGCGCTCTTGCCGTCAAGGGCGCGGACTTCCCAGAGCGCGGCACGGCGGTCGAGGCCGATCGAGCGGAAGGCGTCCGCTTGCGCCAATCGTTCGATCTCGCCGACATCGAGGCCCGAACGCAGCCAGACGTCCCTGACCGAGCGATAGCCGTCGCCGCGGCGGGCGACGACTATATCCATGCGCTCTTCGGACAGGCCCTTGATCTGGCGGAAGCCGAGGCGGACGGCGTGAGCCGTCTCGATGACGCCGCGCATCGAGGCGTGGCGCTCGAGAATGCGGGACGGATCGAAGGCGGTTTCCTCCAGCGTGCAGTCCCAGACGGAATGGTTGATGTCGACCTCGCGCACCTCGACGCCATGGTCGCGCGCATCGCGCACGAGCTGGGCCGGCTGGTAAAAACCCATCGGCTGGGAATTCAGGATCGCGGCGCAGAACACGTCCGGATAAAAGGTCTTGAACCAGCAGGAGGCGTAGACAAGCAGCGCGAAGGAGGCGGCGTGGCTTTCGGGAAAGCCATATTCGCCAAAGCCTTCGATCTGCTTGAAGCAGCGCTCGGCGAACTCTCTGGGATAGCCTTTCTTGACCATTCCCTCGACCATTCGCGTTTCATAGTTTCCTATCGTGCCGGTGCGTTTGAAGGTCGCCATGGCGCGGCGCAACTCGTCTGCCTCACCCGGCTTGAAGCCGCCGGCGACAATGGCGATCTTCATCGCCTGCTCCTGAAACAAAGGCACTCCAAGGGTCTTGCCGAGAATCTCTTCCAACTCAGGCTTGGGGTATTCGGCCTTCTCCTTGCCCTGCCGCCGGCGCAGATAGGGATGCACCATGTCGCCCTGGATCGGGCCGGGGCGCACGATCGCCACCTCAATGACGAGGTCGTAGAAATTCTTTGGCTTGAGGCGCGGCAGCATCGACATCTGCGCACGCGACTCGATCTGGAAGACGCCGAGCGTGTCGGCTCTTTGGATCATGGCGTAAACGCGCCTGTCCTCTTCGGGAAGGGTCGCGAGCACATAAGGCTGTCCAAATGGATCCCGCGCCCGCGGATAATGATCGGTGAGCAAGGTGAAGGCGCGCTTCAGGCAGGTCAGCATGCCGAGCGCCAGCACGTCCACCTTGAGGATCTTCACCGCGTCGAGATCGTCCTTGTCCCACTCGACCATCTTGCGCTCCTCCATCGCCGTCTTGACGATGGGCACGACCTCGTCGAGCCGGTCGCGGGTGATAACGAAGCCGCCGACATGCTGGGAAAGATGGCGGGGAAAGCCCATGATCTCGTTGGCGCGTTCCAGCACCTGACGTGACAACGGATCGGTGCGGTCGAGGCCGCCGGCATTGGCTTCCCTTTCGCCGAGCTCGGAGGTCGACCAGCCCCAGATGGTGCTGGAGAGCGCGCTGCGGACATCCTCCGACAAGCCCATGGCCTTGGCCACCTCGCGCAGGGCCGAGCGGCCGCGATAGCTGATGACGGCGGCGGCCAAGGCGGTGCGCTTGGCGCTGTATTTCGTATAGATGTACTGAATGACCTCTTCGCGCCGCTCATGCTCGAAGTCGACGTCGATGTCGGGCGGCTCGTTGCGTTCCTCCGAGATGAAGCGCTCGAACAAGGTGTCGATGCGCTCGGGTCCGACCTCGGTGATGCCGATGCAGAAGCAGATGATCGAATTGGCGGCCGAACCGCGGCCTTGGCAAAGGATGCCCTGGCTGCGGGCGAATTTGACGATGTCATGGACGGTGAGGAAATAGCGGGCATAGTTCAGGCGCTCGATCAAAACGAGCTCGCTGTCGATGCGTTTCAGCACATCCTCGGGAACGCCGGCCGGATAGCGAACGGCCGCGCCTTCCCGCGCCAACCGTTCGAGCTCGGCCTGCGGTCCAAGCCCGGATTCGGTCGGCTCGTCCGGATAATTGTATTCGAGGTCGCTGAGCGAGAAGGCGAGCTCGTCGGCGAAGCGCAGCGTCTCGGCCAAAGCCTGCGGGTGACGGCGGAAAAGCCGCGCCATCTCCAGCGGCGGCTTCAGGTGGCGCTCGGCATTGGCCATCAGCTCCAGCCCGACCTCGGAAACCGGCGTGTTGAGGCGGATCGCGGTCAGCACGTCCTGCAGCGGACGGCGATCGGCGGCATGGTAGAGCACGTCGTTGGTCGCCATCAGCGGGACGCGGGCATGCTCGGCCATCGCGGAAGCCTGCTCGATGCGGAAACGGTCGTTGCCGGCATAATCCGGCGCCACGGCCAGCCGGAGCGCCGCGCCGAAGCAATCCTTAAGCCGGCTAATGAATGCCAGGTTGTCTTGTGCGCCTGCCGACAGATCGGGCAGGATCGCCAGCGACATCCGATCGCCCCATTCGAGCAGGTCGCTCAACTGGAGCAGCGTCGCGCCCTTCTCGTTCTCGTCGCGCAAATTGGCTTGCGTGAGCATGCGGCAGAGATGCCCCCAGCCCTGGCGGTCGCGGGGATAGGCGAGGATATCCGGCGTGCCGTCGCCAAACACCAGGCGGCAGCCGGGATGATAGGCGAGCTTCTCCACCTTGGCCTGTTGCCAGGCACGCACGACGCCAGCGACCGTGTTCCTGTCGGCAAGCCCGATCGAGGCAAAGCCGTAGAATTTCGCCGTGACCACCAGCTCCTCGGGCTTGGAGGCGCCGCGCAGGAAGGAGAAATTCGAGCTTATGCCGAACTCGGCATAGGGGATGACGGTCAGCGCATTCATGCGAACACCCCATGCATGAACCAGCGCGGCGGCGCGGCCTGCGCGGCGCTGCTGTAAAGGCCCTGGCGGTAGAGCCAGTAGCGGCGCCCCTCGCTGTCCTCGATGCGGTAATAGTCGCGGGTCGGCGCCTCTTCCTCGCCGGGCAGCTGGCGCCACCATTCGGCGGCGATGCGCTCCGGCCCTTCGGCGCGGGCGACACGGTAGAGCGCGCGCCGCCAGCGGAAATTCATCGGCGGTCCCTCCGGGATCTCGGTCGCCGGCACCTCGATCGGCTCGGGCGAGCGGAACAGGCGCACCGGCCGCTCCGGCGGGTAAACGGTCATCGGTGGCGCTGTTCGGGGCGGCGGCGTCCGTCCGGCCGCCGGGGCGCGTCCTTGCGGCGCTTCGGCGAAAGGTACGGTTTTGACGGCGCGTTCCGGCAGATGGCTTTCGACGACCACCGGCTTCAGCACGGCGGCTTCGCCGAGACGGGCGCGGACGCGGTCGGCAAAGAGCGCGATGTCGGCGTCATCGTCGTCGGTCTCGCCGGTGAGGTCGCCCTGAGCCAAGTCGAAGGCCGCGACCGACAGCACGGACAGCCGCACGAGATCGAAGCCGAAGCCGGCGTCGATGCTCTGCTCCAGCGCGGTGAGCCGCTCATGGAACAGTCTTTGGATCAGCCGCGGCTCGCGCATCGGGCGGGAGGTGCCGACGGCGATGCGGTTGACGGCGCCATCGACGCGGAAGAGAAGCAGCGCCAGCGTCCTTGCGCCCTCGCCGCGGCGTTCGAGGTCGGTCTTCAAGGCGATCGCCAGCCGGCTCACCAGCCGCTCGATGTCGTCGGTGAGCACGACCGGCTCGGCAAGATGGCGCTCGACCGAGAGCGGCGCCACGGGAAGGCGCGGCGACACGGCCTCGTCGAGGCGGCCGAGCGCCTGGTCGAGGCGCAGAAGCAAGGTGGCGCCGAAACGGCGGGCGAGCGGCGCGCGGGGTGCTGCCATCACCGCGCCGGCGGTGCGCAAGCCCACACTTTCCAGGCTGGCGCGGGTCTCCGGCGCGATGCGCAGCGCCGACAAGGGCAGTGGCGAAAGCAGCGCCTCTTCCTCGCCGCCGGCCACGATGCGATCGCCATGGAAGCGCGCCGCCGCCCAGGCGGCGCCCGGCGTCGAGGCCAGCCCGGCGCGGACATCGAAGCCCTGCTGGAAGAAGCGGGCGAGGATCTCGTCCTGCATGGCGCGCTCGCCGCCGAACAGATGCGTGCAGCCGGTGACGTCGAGGAACAGCCCGTCCTCGCCGTCGATCGCCACCAGCGGCGTGTAGCGGTCGCACCAGTCGGCAAGGCCTTCGAGCAGGCGGCGGTCGGCTTCCGGATCTGCCTCGACCACATCGATCGAGGGATGCATGGCGCGCGCATCGGCGATGCCCATGCCGCGCTTCAATCTGAGCGCCTCAGCCCGCTCGTCGAGGGCTGCGATGCGCTGGGTGTTGTTGTCGCGATGGCTGATCACCAGCGGCGGCTGAGGCGACGGCAGGCGATGCGAGGGCCGGGAACGCCAGGACCGCCCCAGACGCTGGCGCAGGATCCGCTCCGCGGCCAGATGCGGGAACCACAGCGACAGAATTCTCTGTTCTTTCTGCAAAAGCGTGCTCATCGGGGTTCCACTCCAGTGTGAACTGTCCAGGCAGGGCCGTGCGGCTCTTGCCGATATCGACTTTGAAGGCCGGGCGGCCGATCGAGCCGGCGAGCGGCCCGGCGAGGGTCTCGCGGCTTGCCGCGGGCGCCGCCGAAACGATGAGGCGCACCGGAGCGGCGGTGGGATCGGCCTCGCCGGCCTGGCGCAGCAAAAGCAGCGGGCGGCCGGCGCTCCGGGCCCGCGCATGCAGCCGGCGCGTGGCGGTGAGGTCGAGAAGCCGCTGACTGCCGCGGATCTCGAGGATGACCGCGGCAAAGGCCGTCATGCGGGCCGCCTCCTCGGCGATCCACAGCGCGTCGAGCAGCTTCGGCGCCTCGGAAAACAGCAATTGCCCAGGCTCGATGCCGAACAGGGCATGAAGGCCCCTGGCATAGGGCATGCCGGCCTCGTGGAAGATTTCCGCCGTGCCGACCCAGAGGATCGGCAGACCCTGCTTCTCCCTGAGGACCAGGCTTACGAGCGAGAGCGCGAAGCCGGCAACGGCGCCGGCATCGCGGGTCTCCAGGCCATGGATTTCGCTGAGCGCCGCCTTGGGCAGGCCGCCGCCAAGCGCTGCATCGAGCCTATCGATGCCGGTGTGCAGGAAGGCATCCGCCGAAGCCACGGCAAGGCCGCGCCGGACAATCGTCATGTCCGGCCCGGCGGCATCGCTGGGTGTTTGGTTTTGCGCCATTCCGGACGGAAAACTGCTTCGCACTTTTCCTGGAATTGCTTCGGGCGCGCACCCCGAGGGCGCCTGCAGGCGCTCGGGCAGCGTTCCCTCGATCTTCGCGATCTGGCGGCGCAGGGCAAAAACAGTGTCCCGCGCCACGGCGCTCATCGCCATGACGTTCACTTCCAGCAGCAATTGTTCCTGTTATGTTCCTATAGATTCCAGAGGCGCCCGGAAGAGTCAAGCAGAGTCGCAAGGAATTTATTCCTTCGTCTTTTACCCTGAAAGCGAACACCC
This sequence comes from Mesorhizobium sp. B2-8-9, assembly GCF_006439475.1. Classification (NCBI taxonomy): domain Bacteria; kingdom Pseudomonadati; phylum Pseudomonadota; class Alphaproteobacteria; order Hyphomicrobiales; family Phyllobacteriaceae; genus Mesorhizobium; species Mesorhizobium sp. B2-8-9. Next base: position 36,178 of record NZ_VFTQ01000029.1, read on the forward strand.
CAGCCGGTCCATTTGCCTCAATCGGCGTGAAAGCCTATATGCCGGGATTAAAGGACATTTCATGGCCCGCATCTACAAGACCCGCACCTGGCACGACCAGCTCTCGCCGTCGATGGACGAGATGGAGCTTCTGGCGCTGGAGGCCTATGCCCATCTGCCGGACGAGTTCCGCAAGCTCACCGGCGAGATCATCATCCAGATCGCCGAGTTCCCGACCGACGAGATCATGGACGATCTGTCGCTGGAGACGCCCTTCGACCTGCTCGGCCTGTTCGAGGGGCGCGGCATCGCCGAGCGCTGGAACCCGCAGACCGGCGAAGGTCCAAACCGCATCACGCTCTACCGCCGCGCCATCCTCGACTACTGGGCCGAGAATGAAGAGACGATGGGCGACATCGTCACCCATGTGCTGATCCATGAGATCGGCCACCATTTCGGCCTGTCGGACGACGACATGGAGCGGATCGAGGAGGCGGCGGAGCAGGCGGCGGCTGGGTGAGCACGCACTTCGTCATCCTAGGGCGAAGCAAGGAGCGAAGCGACGCGCGTAGACCCTAGGATCCATGCCATTCATCAACACCAAGCCCGCGGTGCAGAACGGAACGCCTGCCGCCCGATACCGCAATTTCCCTATATTCTGGCCCGCCGCGCCCTTCGGCAGAGGGAACGGAATGGATCCTAGGGTCTGCGCTCCGCTTCGCGTCGCTACGCCCTAGGATGACGAATGAGAGAGCCTGCTGCCCTCCTACCAGTCGCTGAGCTTGGTGTCGGCTGTGTAGTCCTGGCCTTCGACGTCCTTCACCACGGCCTGGCCGCAGCGCATCGACTTCGTCTGCTGGTCAAAGGCATAGGTCGGCGAGCCGAACAGGTGCCAGCCCTTGTTCAGGGCTGCCGTCACCTTGTGGCAGAAAGTTGAATCGTCCGGACCGGACAGAAAGCGGTAGAGTTTCATTTATCGAGCCTATCTTGAAGACCGGCGCATCATGCGCCGATGATCGCGGCCTTCGCCAGAAGTTTCTCGGCTTCCGCCAGATGCAGCCGTTCGACCATGCGCCCGTCCATCGCAATCACGCCCTTGCCGGCATTCTCGGGCCGCGCGAACGCATCCTTGATCGCATGGGCCGCAGCCAGCCTCTCGGGCGACGGCGAAAAAGCGCGGTTCGCCGGCTCGATCTGGGCGGGATGGATCAGCGACTTGCCGTCAAAGCCCATGGCGGCCCCGTCGGCGCATTCGCGGGCAAAAGCGTCGAGATCGCGAAAATCATTGGCAACGCCATCGATGACGTCGAGACCGCCGGCCCGCGCCGCAAGCACCAGCTGCATCAGCCACGGCATCAGATAGCGTCGGTCGGGCGTCGCCAGGATGCCGGTCGCCTTCACCAGGTCATTCGTTCCGGTCACGAAACAAGCCAGCCTCGAAGCCGGATCGCGGCCGAGTTCGGCGATGGCGCCGATGTTGAGCAGCGCCTTGGGCGTCTCGACCATCGCCCATAGTTTCACGCTGTCCGGCGCGAAATTGTCGTCGAGCAGGTCGCCGGCCTCGAGGATGTCGCGCGGCGTGGCGATCTTGGGCAGAAGAATGCCGTCGGGCTCGGCCTTGGCCACTGCCAATAGGTCATGGGTGCCCCATTCGCTGGCCAAAGGATTGATGCGCACCACCATCTCGCAGCGCCGTTCGGGGCGCGCAGCCAGGATGCCGGCAATCTTGTCGCGCGCAACTTTTTTGCCGGCGGGCAGGACGGCATCCTCGAGATCGATGATGACGGCGTCGCAGGCCAGGGAGCCGATCTTCGCGAGCGCCTTGTCGTTCGAGGCAGGAATGTAGAGCACCGAACGGCGCGGGCGGTAGGGTTCTTGAGCCATCGCCGATCTATGCCGGGTGACGGCGGATGAGGCAAGGCGGAGGGGACAGGACAATCGCATATGGCAGCGCCAGCCCCCGCTCCGTCTCGGCGCTGCGCGCCGAGCCACCTCTCCCCCACTTTATGGGGGCGAGGAAACGCTAATCGCCGAGGGCGCGCGACCTTCGCAGGCCTGGGTTCCTCGCCCCCGCCAGAGGCGGGGGAGAGGTGGCTCGGCGAAGCCGAGACGGAGAGGGGGAGCGCCCTACGCGATTATCCCGCGAAAAGGCGACCTGCCTGCACTAAATCTGCAAATCCCTGCTGAAAAGCTCCAGGATTCCGCCGCGCACTTACCGCACCGGCCGGCGAAACCGGCGCCATGCGAACACCTCATACATCCCGCTGGTCGCTGCCGCGCCGGCTCCGCAATGAAGGCTGGTGGCTCGTCGAGCCGCAAAGACCATGCCATGGGGCGGGTATCCTGCTTTTCGCCCCGAGGCCGCTCCACTCCGGATCGAAAACAATTTCGCATTTTTCCCTGGAATTGCTCTAATCCTGCCGCATCCAACCTTACGCGCCGGGCCGCTGATTTCATGCCGCACAACATTCTCGTCGCCGACGACGACCCGCATATCCGCGAGATCATCTGCTTCGCGCTGGAAAAGGCCGGCATGAAGACGGCCGCCGTCGCCGACGGCGCAGCGGCGCTGCAAGCGGTCGAGCGCCGCGCGCCCGATCTCATCGTGCTCGATATCGGCATGCCGGAGATGGACGGGCTGGAGGTCTGCCGCAGGTTGCGGCAAAAGTCCGACGTGCCGGTGCTGTTTTTGTCCGCGCGCGACGAGGAGATCGACCGGGTGCTCGGGCTGGAGATGGGCGGCGACGATTATGTGACGAAACCGTTCAGCCCGCGCGAGCTGGTCGCCCGCGTCAACGTCATCCTGCGGCGCGCGCGTCCGGCGCCGGTCGAAGAAGAAGCCGACGACCGTCAATTCGCGCATGGCAAGCTCATGCTCGTCCCGGCAAGCCATGAAGCCAGCTTCGACGGCAAGCCGCTCATCTTGACGGCGATCGAGTTCGCGATCCTGAAGGGCTTTCTCGCCCGCCCGCAGCATGTGCTTGGCCGCGACGCGGTGATGGCCAATGCCTATGCCTCCAACATCCATGTCTCGGAGCGCACGGTCGACAGCCATATCCGCAATGTGCGGGCCAAGCTGGCGGCGGTCGGCTGTCTCGACGCGATCGCGACGGTGCATGGCGTCGGCTTCCGGCTCGGCCGATGCGGTGGTTGAGCAAGGAGAAGTGGCGGCCCAGGCTTGCCACTGTCGTCGTCGTCATCCTCATCCTGGTGATGGCGCTGCCGCTGGTCGGGCTGTTCTTCTTCCGGCTCTACGAGAACCAGCTCATCCGCCAGACCGAAGGCGAGCTCATCGCGCAAGGCGCGGTCGTCGCCGCCGTCTATGCCCAGGAGGTGCGCGCCGCAGGCATTCCCCAGGAAAAACTGGGGTCGCCGATCTCGGCCGATCCGGCAAGGGACAACAACTATCCCTATGATCCGATCGAGCCGCGCCTCGACCTTGCCTCGGACGATGTCATGCCGACGCGCCCGGCGGCGCTTCCCGCCACCGCCGATCCGGCCTTCGCGGCAATAGGCGCGCGGCTCGACGGCATTCTCGACGAGACGCAGAAAACGACGCTTGCCGGCTTCCGCCTGCTCGACCCGCGCGGCGTGGTGATCGCCGGCGGCGACGAGGTCGGCCAGTCGCTTGGCGATGTCGAGGAGGTGCGGACCGCGCTTTCAGGCGCTTATGCCAGCGCGCTCAGGCTGCGCATTCCCGACCAGCCGCCGCCGCCACTCTACTCGGTGAGCCGCGGCACCAGGGTGCGCGTCTTCGTCGCCCTGCCGGTCGAGCTCGACGGCCGGGTCGCGGGCGTGGTCTATCTGTCGCGAACGCCGAACAACATCGTCAAGCACCTCTATGGCGAGCGCGGCAAGGTGACGTTGGCGGCGATCGCCATCCTCGGCGGCACGCTGCTGATCGCGCTGGTGTTCATCCGTACTGTCAGCCGGCCGATCTACGCGCTGATCGAGCGGACGAAACGCATCGCCGCCGGCGACCGCGAGGCGATCAGGCCGCTCGCCCATCACGGCACGCGCGAGATGGCGGCGCTGTCGGCGGCGTTCCTCGACATGGCGCAAAAACTGCAGGCGCGCTCCGACAGCATCCAGACCTTCGCCACCCATGTCTCGCATGAGCTGAAATCGCCATTGACTGCGATCCAGGGCGCGGCGGAGCTGCTGAGGGATTCCGGCGGCGCCATGGACGAGGCCGAGCGCAAGCGTTTCTCCAACAACATCGTCACCGACGCCGGGCGGCTCAATCTCCTGGTGCGCCGGCTGCTTGACCTGGCGCGCGCTGAAAATCTGGAACCGAGCGGCGAAGACACGACACTTCGTGCTGCGTTGGCATCCTTGCCGGTCGACACAAGGCTGGAAACGCGGCTTGAAGGCGGCGGCGATATCAGGCTCGGCATCTCGGCTGAGAATCTCGGCATCGTGCTCGCCAATCTCATCGACAATTCGGCACGACATGGCGCCCGGCAGGTGGCGATCCATGCTTCAGCCGATGGCGAGCGCGCGTCGGTCCAGATCGGCGACGACGGCGACGGGATCTCGGCCGCCAACCGCGCCAGGATCTTCGAGCCGTTCTTCACCACGCGGCGCGAGACCGGCGGCACCGGCATGGGGCTCGGCATCGTGCTGGCCCTCCTGAAAGCGCATGATGGCACGATCAGGCTGGTTGACTCCGAGCGCGGCACGCGCTTCGAGATCGATCTTCCTGCATTGATTTGAGCGTGCGAACCCGAGCGTCGGGATCATGCTCTGAAGTCGGAGAACCAAAAGCGTGCGCTACGACATCGTCATCATCGGCGGGGCCATCGTCGGGTCCTCGGTCGCCTATTATTTGCGCGAGGAGGGCTTTACTGGTTCCATCGCGCTGATCGAGCGCGATCCGCAATTCTCGCATGCGGCGACGACCTTGTCCTGCGCCTCGATCCGCCAGCAATTCTCGATCCCTGAAAACATCCGCCTGTCGCAGTTCACGCTGAAACTGTTCCGGCGGCTGAAGGAAACCTTCGGCGCCGATGCCGATATCGGCTTTCGCGAGGGCGGCTATCTCATCCTCGCCGGCGAGACCGGGCTGCCGATCCTCAAGGCCAATCACGAGACGCAGGTCGCCGAGGGCGCCGACATCGTGCTGGAGGATGCCGGCCAGCTGACGCAGCGTTTCTCTTGGCTGTCGGCCGAAGGCATTTCCGCCGGCGCCTATGGCCGCAGCGGCGAAGGCTGGTTCGACGCGCATGCCATGCTGATGCTGTTCCGCAAGGCGCTGCGCGACAAGAAGATCGATCTCATCACCGCTTCCGTCACCGCCATCGCGCGCGACGGCAACCGCGTCACCAGTGTAAGCCTCGACAATGGCGAGACGCTGGAAGCCGGCATTGTCGTCAACGCGGCCGGGCCGAATGCCGGCAAGGTCGCCGCCTTGGCCGGGCTGGCGCTGCCGGTCGAGCCGCGCAAGCGCAATGTCTTCGTCTTCGAAGCGCGCGAGAAATTCGCCGACATGCCGCTGCTGGTGGATCCGTCCGGCATCTATGTGCGGCCCGAGGGCTCGGTCTACATCACCGGCGGCGCCGAGCCGGAGGAAGGCGATCATGCGCCCGATCCGACGGATTTCGAGGTCGAGTGGCCGCTGTTCGAAGAGGTGATCTGGCCAGTCCTAGCCACCCGCATCCCGGCCTTCGAGGCGATCAAGCCGACGCGCGCCTGGGTCGGGCATTACGACTACAACACGCTCGATCAGAACGCGGTGATCGGCCCGCATCCGGAGGTGGAGAATTTCCTGTTCGCCAACGGCTTCTCCGGCCATGGCCTGCAGCAGGCGCCGGCGGTGGGGAAGTCGATCGCCGAGCTCATCGTGCATGGCGGGTATCGGACGGTGGATTGCAGGGCGTTCGGATATAGCCGTGTGGCGGAAGGAAGGGCGTTCAGGGAACTGAATGTGATCTGAGGGGCTGCCCCCTTCCCCCCTTGTGGGGGAAGGTGTCGCCGAAGGCGACGGATGAGGGGTGTTCCAGGGAAAGCCAACGTCTCACTCCGCTGGAACACCCCTCATCCGTCTCGGCGCTGCGCGCCGATCCACCACCCGGCCCTTCGCAGGCTCAGGGCGTTCGAAGCTCGACAAGCCAAGCAATTGGCTTTTCGTCCGCTGCGCGGACCGCTTCTCACCCCACAAGGGGAGAAGGTGGCGCTAAGCCGCCTGCCGTCCGTCACTAAAATATGTTTGCAGCCATCCAAGCACCCGCGCCCAGCCTTCGGCATGTTCCGCCGCGGCGTCCGGGAAACCTGCGAAGCCGCCATGGCAGATAGTGAGCCGCGTGCCGCCGGCGATCGGCTCCAGCAGATAGGCGAGGGTCGTTTCGCGCCGGCCGAGCGCCGGATGGTCCCAGTCGTAGCGCCGCGTCTGCACGATCCGGCGCGGCATTTCGATTTCGAGAAACTCTCCGCCGGCGGGCAGGCGCCTGCCGTCGGCGGTTCGCACCGTGACACGCCAGCTTCCGCCGACGCGCAGATCGGCGTTCCAGCCGGTCATGCGGTAAGTTTCGGGCGAACCCCACCAGCGCTCGACGTCGCTGGTTATCAGCGCCGCGCCAACCTCGTCCGGCGAGGCGGGAAGCTCGGCCGAGGCCATGACCGTGTCCGCATTCGCCATGGCTTGCGGCAAGGATAATTGAAGCATCGAATCCACCTCTGCCAACAATTGTCTCGTGTCCGAACGAACCTTTACTCCTTCGACGGCGGGCGCTCGAAACCCTTGCCGGTCTCGAGCAGGCTCTTGAGGCTCGCCAGCACCAGCGGCCAGCCCTTGGCGACGTTCTGGATCAGCCTGTGCGGCCCGTCGGCCTCGTGGGTGACGGCGAGCTTCATCAATTCGCCGTCGGGCTCGATGGTGAAGGTGCAGCGGGTGTAGCCGTCCTCCTTCACCTCGGGCATCCATTCGTTGCGCCATTTGATCACCAGACGCCGCGGCGGGTCGATCTCGAGGATCTCGCCGGAATCGGCGATGCGGCCGTCGGGGAAGACCAGTTTCCAGCTCGAGCCGACCTTCCAGTCGCTCTCCTGGTAGGAGCTGAGGAAGAACCGCCGGTTGAATTCCGGGTCAGTCAGCGCCTGCCAGAGTTTTTCAGGCGTGGTGCGGATGTAGGTGACATAGACAAAACTGTTCTCGCTCACGGCTCTTCCCTTTCAAGGCGTTGCTTCAGGTCGCTGAGAGCGGCAAGCCGCCCCCGCTCGAACTTGCCGATCCAGCGCTCGGCGATCTCGTTGATCGGAACGAGGTTGAGGTAGTGCTCCTTCTCGCGGCCTCGGCGCATAGTGGTGACGAGGTTCGCCTCCTCGAGGATCGCCAAATGCTTGGTCACCGCCTGGCGCGTCATCTCCATATGCTCGCAGAGCGCGTTCAGCGTCTGCCCGTTCCGGGCATAGAGGCTGTCCAGCAATTGCCGGCGGGTCGGGTCGGCCAAAGCGCGAAACACAGCATCCATGCTCATGACTTTAATATGCAACCATTTGGTTGCATGTCAAGCGCTAGCGAAAATATTCTGCAGCCTGATTGCTGCTTGCCTGAGTTTTCTTGCTTCCCGGATTGTGCCTGTCTTGAGGCGGCTTCGATTTTGAGCAGCGCCTTCCCCCACTCCGTCGCTGCTTCGCAGCGCCACCTCTCCCCCCTCCGGAGGGAGAGGAAGGGAGCCAGGCTGAATGAAGTTCGCGTCCTTCCTCTCCCCCGTCGATCGGGGGAGAGGTGTCGAGCGAAGCTCGACGGAGTGGGGGTCGATCTGGCTTGCCGGTTCCAGGCAGGAGTCAGCTCCGATATCGGTGGCGGTTCAGGTCAGCGCTTGCGGGAGAACCAGAACGCGTCGGTCATGCGCGTCATGCCGATGCGCTCGTAGAAGCCGACGGCATTGGGCATCGAGATCAGGCTGATGGCGACCGAAGGGCCAAGGTGGCGCTGTGCTTCGTCCATCAGGCCCTTGCCGACGCCGAGCCCTTGCGCCGTCTTGGAGACGGCGAGCTCGGAGATGTAGCAGACCCAGGAAAAATCGGTGACGCCGCGCGCGACGCCGATCAGCGGCTTGCCTTCGATGTCGAGCCGCGCTGTCAGCACCAGATTGGCATTGCCGAGCATTATCTTCAGGCGCGCTTCGTCGTCGACGGGCCGTGTTGCACCGAGGCCGGATTCCACCAGCACGCGGCGGAATTCGGCGACGTCGAGCGCGGGTTCGCTGGCGTAAAGGACTTTTGAAGGATCGGCCATGGCCGCAGATTGCACCAGCCGGCCAGGATTTCGAAGCCGTTTTTTGAGGTGTTCCAGCTCCGGCGCGCATGCCATGCTCGACATTGGCCCAAGGCCCGCGCACGAACAGTTGCCTTTCATTTGCCGCCGGCTTTGTGTAAACCGTCCGGCAAAATTCCCCGCAAGCCACGAAGAAGACGGGCAAGGACCATGGATAAATTCACCAAGCTCACCGGCGTCGCCGCGCCCATGCCGATCGTCAATGTCGACACCGACATGATCATCCCCAAGGATTATCTCAAGACGATAAAGCGCACCGGGCTCGGCACCGGGCTTTTCGCCGAGATGCGCTACAATGAGGACGGCTCGGAGAACCCGGATTTCGTGCTCAACAAGCCGGCCTACCGCAAGGCGCAGATCCTGGTCGCCGGCGACAATTTCGGCTGCGGTTCGAGCCGCGAGCACGCGCCCTGGGCGCTGCTAGATTTCGGCATACGCTGCGTGATCTCGACCTCGTTCGCCGACATCTTCTACAACAACTGCTTCAAGAACGGCATCCTGCCGATCACCGTCAGCCCGGAAGACCTCGACAAGCTGATGGACGACGCCTCGCGCGGCGCCAACGCAACGCTGTCGATCGATCTCGAGGCCAAGGAAATCCGCGGGCCGGATGGCGGCGTGGTCAAATTCGACCTCGACGACTTCAAGCGCCACTGCCTTTTGAACGGCCTCGACGACATCGGGCTGACCATGGAGAAGGCCGGCGCCATCGCGTCCTTCGAGAAGAAGAATGCCGAGCAGCGCCCCTGGGCCTGAGAGACCGTTTGGAAATTCTACTCCGGCGGCCATCTGATGGCGGTTTCTGCGCTTCCGTTGCTCACGGACCAAATGTCCGCTGCGCTACGGTTCTCGAAACCACCACCATATGACTCGCCAGAGCGAATTTCGAAACAGTCTCTGGGCGGCATGGCTTAAATCAATAGGCTCCGGCCTTCGCAGGCCGGGTCGTGGCGGCTGAATGGAGGGACAGTCATGACACGCTTGCTTCTGGCCGCCGCTGGCACATCGGCGGCAATCCTTCTCGCCACGGTCGGCGCCAATGCGCAGACCACCGCGCCGGCCACGCAGCCGGCGCCCGCCGCGTCCGACCAGCCGGCGACCGATCAAGGCGCGTCCGACCAGGGCAACGACCAGGCCGCGTCGGATGACGACAAGCAGGCGCCGATCCCGTTCGAGGGCGGGCAGCTCACCATCACGCAGCCGGAGCAGGACAGCGAAAGGGTGCTTGCCTATGACGGCAAGCAGTTGGCCAGCAATTACGACGTCTTCTTCGACAAGATCGTCAAGATCGGCGACGTCAATGTGGCGCTGGTCGATGTCGGCGACGGCGGCAACCAGTGCGGGCCGGCCAAGGTCATCGTCTGGAAGCCGAAGGACGGCGAGATCCAGACCACCACGGTCGAGCAGGACGAATGCGGCGCGCCGCCGGCAGCAGTCTCCGACAGCGCCATCTATTTCGTGCCCTATCTGCTGCCGGGCGAGTCCAAGCCGGCGCTGCAATGGTCGCCCACGGAAGGGCTGACGACCTCCGGCACCCTGACCTACACGCCGGAGCCCGGCACCGGCTGGAAGGATGTCGACCCGTCGAAATTGGATAACATCATTGATGCCTTCCACAACGAGGCCGTCTACAAGGCCGGACAGGCGTTGCTGGGCAACGACATGCCCGACATGGCGACCAGCCTTCTGGTCGGCGGCGGCACCGAAAAGACGGCGTCCGGCGCCTTCTACGCCACCGGCTGCGTGCCGCATGACTGCGGCGGCAATGACGGCTTCATGGCCGTCGACCCGGCCAAGCAGAAAGTCTATTTCGCCCGCCGCGGCGACAATGGCGAGCCGCAGGCCTGGCCGTCGATGAAGGATTGGCCGGACGACATCAAGAAGGCGTATGACGACGCGCAGGGGAACTAGGGATTCGGTTCAGCGCGGCTTCGTCATCCACGGGCGGAGCGACGCAAAGCGGAGCGCAGACCCGAGGATCCATGCCGTGACCGCTGCCGGAGAGCGCGAGGGTCCAGAATTCTGCACGGTTGGCGGCGCTTCGGCGTAACGGAATGGATTCCAGGGTCTGCGCGCGTCGCTTCGCTCCTTGCTCCGCCCTGGAATGACGACGGGAGGGACGGCCATCGCTAATCTCCGAGGCCTGCGCTTGCCTTCGTGACAATCGTCCGTCCGGCTTGGCCCACGACCTGACCCGTCTTCCCCTGCTAAGACCGATGCAACCAACGCGAGGCCACCCCATGCGCAAGCTCATCTCCACCGGCTCGCCCTTCGAGAAAACCGCCGGCTATTCGCGCGCGGTGGTGCAGGGCGACTGGTGTTTTGTCTCCGGCACGACCGGCTATGATTATGCCACTATGACCATGCCCGACACGGTCGAGGCGCAGACGCGCAATTGCCTCGCCACCATCGCCAAGGCGCTCGCCGAGGGCGGCTTCGACATGACCGATGTGGTGCGGGCGCATTACTACATCACCGACCAGGCCTATGTTGACGTGGTCTTCCCGATCCTCGGCGAGGCATTCGGCGACATCCGCCCGGCGGCGACGATGATCGTGTGCCAGCTCAACAAGCCGGAGATGAAGATCGAGATCGAGGTGACGGCGCTGAGGCGCACGGCATAGGAGCCGAGGGATGGCGGTTCGGCGCATTGTAACCAACATCGCCACACAGGATATCGTCGCGGCGAAGCGCTTCTACCATGACGTGCTCGGCCTCGATCTGCTCATGGATATGGGTTGGATCGCCACCTACGGGTCCGAGGAACGGATGCAGGTGCAGGTGAGCTTCATGGCGCAAGGCGGATCCGGCACGCCGGTGCCGGACCTGTCGATCGAGGTCGACGATGTGGACGCGGCGCTCGACGCAATGAAGGCCGCCGGCTTCGCCGTCGAATACGGCCCGGCCGACGAGCCCTGGGGCGTGCGGCGCTTCTATGTGCGCGATCCGTTCCGGCGGCTGGTGAATATTCTGTCGCATCGGTAGCTGGGGTTCCTCGCCCCACGAAGTGGGGAGAGGTGGCTCGGCGAAGCTGAGACGGAGAGGGGAGCGCCCTACGAAGGCCCCCTCTCCGTCCGCTTCGCGGACACCTCTCCCCCGCCTCTGGCGGGGGCGAGGAAACCAAGCTTCGAGACATCCCCTTGCGCCGCAATCACTTGGCGTTTAGCAAGGCCGCGGTTTCACCAGATACTATTGGGACGGTTCTCCATGGCTTCGAAAAATCTCTTCCTGCTCGCCGGCGACGGCATCGGCCCCGAGGCCATGGCCGAGGTGAAGAAGCTGATCAAGGCCATGAACGACAGGCTGGGCAGCGGCTTTGCCACCGATGAGGGCCTGGTCGGCGGCTGCGCCTACGATGCGCATGGCGCGGCGATCTCCGACGCCGACATGGCCAAGGCGATGGCGGCGGACGCCGTGCTGTTCGGCGCCGTCGGCGGGCCGAAATGGGATGCCGTGCCTTACGAGGTGCGCCCCGAGGCAGGGCTCTTGCGCCTGCGCAAGGATATGGAGCTGTTCGCCAATCTCAGGCCCGCGATCTGCTACCCGGCGCTGGCCGCTTCCTCCTCGCTCAAGCAGGAGGTGGTCGAGGGCCTCGACATATTGATCGTGCGCGAGCTCACCGGCGGCGTCTATTTCGGCGAGCCGAAGCAGATCATCGATCTCGGCAATGGCCAGAAGCGCGGCATCGATACCCAGGTCTACGATACGTTCGAGATCGAGCGCATCTCCGGCGTTGCCTTCGAGTTGGCGCGCACACGCAAGAACCACGTCACCTCGATGGAAAAGCGCAACGTCATGAAGTCGGGCGTCTTGTGGAACGAGGTAGTCTCGCAGACCCACAAGGCGCGCTATTCCGACGTCAAGCTCGACCATATGCTGGCCGATGCCGGCGGCATGCAGCTGGTGCGCTGGCCGAAGCAGTTCGACGTCATCGTCACCGACAATCTGTTCGGCGACATGCTCTCCGACATCGCCGCCATGCTTACCGGTTCGATCGGCATGCTGCCTTCGGCCTCGCTCGGCGCGCCGGATGCCAAGACCAAGAAGCGCAAGGCGCTCTACGAGCCGGTGCACGGCTCGGCGCCCGACATCGCCGGCAAAGGCATCGCCAACCCGATCGCGATGATCGCGTCCTTCGCCATGTGCCTGCGCTATTCCTTCGGCATGGTGGCCGAGGCCGACAGACTGGAAGCGGCCATCGCCGCCGTGCTCGACGACGGCCTGCGCACCAAGGACATTCTTTCCCCGGGCATGAAGGAAGTCGGCACCACCGAGATGGGCGACGCCATCATCGCCAAGTTCCTGGGATGATCGTATGACCGTCGACATTCGCTGGGCGAGGGTCGACATTGCGCGTCCCACGCGTTCGTCATTCTATGGCGGAGCAAGGAGCGAAGCGACGCAGCGCAGACCATAGAATCCATTCCGTGACCTATGAGCGTTGCAGAACGGCTCCCTGTTCTGCGTCGTCCCTATTCTTGGCGCGAGGTCACGGAATAGATCCTCGGGTCTACGCGTCCGCTTCGCTCCGCTCCGCCCGTGGATGACCGAAGTTCGGATGCTTCGGCCAATCTCGGAGGTTGCGATTTGCCGCTGAAAAGAACGCCGGCGCTCGCCGCGGGCCTGCCTTCCGTCGCGATCCTACGCTGGCCGCTTCTTCTGCTTCTTGCGCTTTGCCGGCTGGTCGGGTTTCGGCCCCTCGAACTTTGGCTTGTCGAACTTCGCCTTTGCCGGCTTCTTCGCCCAGGATTTTGACCCCGGCGCCGCGGCAGGCTGACGCTCGCCTAGCGCCCGCTTCTCGAATCCGGGCGCGCCCTGGTCGAAAGACCGCTTGCCGCGATGCGGCTTTTTCTCCGGCCTCTGTGGCTGGTAGCCGGCGCGCGACAGGTCCGGCGTGCCGTCGATCCGCCTGACCGCGATACTGCCTTGCAGCTTGCGGTCGGGGCCGATCGCGGCGACGAACCGGTCGGCCCAGTCTGCGGCGATCTGCACGAAGGTTTCCTCCGGCTGCATCTTGATGGCGCCGATCTCGCGCTTGGACATGCCGGCGGTGCGGCACAGCATCGGGATCAGCCAGCGCGGCTCGGCATTCTGCCGGCGGCCGACCGAGAGCGAGAACCAGACGCTGTCGCCGAAATCGTCGCGGCGGCCCGATGTTTCTTCCCCGCGGCCCGATGTTTCTTCGCGGCGCGCGAACTTCTCCTTCGAGGGCGCGAAGGGCGCGACATCGATCAGGTCCTCAGGCGCCGAGCGGCTTGCACGGCAAAGCCGCACGAAGGCGGCGGCCACCAGCTCGGCGCCGTGCCGTTCGAGAAGCGCTGTGGCGAAGTCGCGCTCTTCCTCCTTCACCGGCTCGCCGAAGGAAGGATCGGCCAGGATGCGCTCGTCGTCGCGCCGCAGCACCTCGTCGGCTGAGGGAGGGCTCGCCCAGGCCGCGGTCAGGCCGGCATTGGCGAGCAGCCGCTCGGTGCGCCGGCGCGCATTGCCCGGCACGATCAGTGCGCTGACTCCCTTGCGCCCGGCGCGGCCGGTGCGGCCGCTGCGATGCAGCAGCGTCTCCGGGTTGCTCGGCAGGTCGGCGTGGATGACGAGATCGAGATTAGGCAGATCGATGCCGCGCGCGGCGACGTCCGTCGCGATGCAGACCTTCGCGCGGCCGTCGCGCATTGCCTGCAGGGCGTGGCTGCGCTCGTTCTGGCTGAGCTCGCCGGAGAGCGCCACCACCGCAAAATTGCGGTTGTTGAAACGCGCTGTGAGATGGTTGACGGCGGCGCGGGTATTGCAGAACACCATCGCGTTGCCCGCCTCGTAATAGCGCAGCACGTTGATGATGGCGTTCTCGCGATCGGCGGGCGCGACCGAAAGCGCCCGGTACTCGATATCGAGATGCTGCTTTTCCCCGCCGCCGGCCGAGATGCGCACGGCGTCGCGCTGGTAACTCTTCGCCAGCGTGGCGATGGAGCGCGGCACGGTGGCGGAAAACATCAGCGTGCGGCGCCCGGCGGGTGCTGCGTCGAGGATGAATTCCAGGTCCTCGCGAAAACCGAGATCGAGCATCTCGTCGGCCTCGTCCAGCACCACCGCCTTCAGCGCCGACATGTCGAGCGCGCCGCGCGTGATGTGGTCGCGCAGCCGGCCCGGCGTGCCGACGACAATATGGGCGCCACGCTCCAGCGCGCGCCGCTCGGTGCGCATGTCCATGCCGCCGACGCAGGAGGCGATATGCGCGCCGGTCAGCTCGTAAAGCCATTCCAGCTCGCGCCGCACCTGCAGCGCCAGCTCGCGCGTCGGCGCCACGACCAGGCCGAGCGGCGCGCCGGCGTCGCCGAAGCGCTCGGCGCCACTGAGCAGGGTCGGCGCCACGGCAAGACCGAAGGCGACGGTCTTGCCGGAGCCGGTCTGCGCCGACACCAGCGCGTCGGCCTCGCCGAGCTCAGGCCCAAGCACCGCCTTCTGCACCGGCGTCAGCGCGACATAGCCGCGTTTTTCCAGCGCTTGCGCCAGCGCAGGAACAATCGTTTCGAAACTGGACATTTTCTTCTTTCGGAATTCGGGGTTCTGCGCTCGTCATGGAGCACAAGGCCGGCACTGCGCCAGCCAAACGAAATTTGAGCCGTTCGTACTTCCTGCAGCCGCCATTGTACAGAGCAGGCGGCACCGCCTTTCCCTTCTCCCCTTGTGGGAGAAGGTGGCCGCGAAGCGGCCGGATGAAGGGTGTTCCAGGGAAAGCCAACGCCTCACTCTGCTGGAACAACCCTCATCCGTCTCGGCGCTGCGCGCCGATCCACCTTCTCCCACAAGGGGAGAAGGAGAGGCGCTACGCCAATTGACTCTTTTGCCAAACTGCGTAAAAGCCCGCGTCGAACGGGATGGTTTCCGATGCGCGGCCTTTCGATGGCTCTTCTTGCATTCGACTCCCCCAGCCACAATGTAACGCATTGGGCTGGGCGCTTAGACGCGTCCGTCCGTTCCAGCAAAACTACGGCCAAAACCACCACCAAAACGGTGTGATTCCCTTGGCCTAACCACCCTCTCCCGGGTACGGCCCGGGGGGCGAAACCCGCATGAGGCCGGCGGGTTTTCTCCAACAACCAAGCGGAGAGGGACAGGAGATACCAGATGAGTTTCAAGGTTGCGGTAGTCGGCGCCACGGGCAATGTGGGCCGCGAAATGCTCAACATTCTGGACGAGCGCGGCTTCCCGGTGAGCGAGGTGGTGGCGCTGGCGTCGCGGCGCAGTCAGGGCACCGAAGTGTCCTTTGGCGACCGCACGCTGAAGGTCAAGGCGCTCGATCAGTATGATTTTTCCGACACCGACATCTGCGTGATGTCGGCCGGCGGCAATGTGTCGAAGGAATGGTCGCCGAAGATCGGCAAGCAGGGCTGCGTCGTCATCGATAATTCGTCCGCCTTCCGCTACGATCAGGACGTGCCGCTGATCGTGCCGGAAGTGAACCCGGACGCGATCTCGCTGTTCACGCGCAAGAACATCATCGCAAATCCGAATTGCTCGACGGCGCAGCTGGTCGTGGCGCTGAAGCCGCTGCATGACGTCGCCACCATCAAGCGCGTCGTCGTCGCCACCTACCAGTCGGTGTCGGGCGCCGGCAAGGAGGGCATGGACGAGCTGTTCACGCAGACCCGCGCGGTGTTCGTCGCCGACCAGGTCGACGTCAAGAAGTTCACCAAGCGCATCGCCTTCAACGTCATCCCGCATATCGACGTCTTCCTCGACGACGGCTTCACCAAGGAAGAGTGGAAGATGGTGGCCGAGACCAAGAAGATGCTCGACCCCAAGATCAAGCTGACGGCGACCTGCGTGCGCGTGCCGGTGTTCATCGGTCATTCGGAAGCGGTCAACATCGAGTTCGAGAAGCCGATCACGGCGGATGAGGCGCGCGAGATCCTGCGCGAGGCGCCCGGATGCCAGGTGCTCGACAAGCGCGAGAACGGCGGCTACATCACGCCGCTGGAATCGGCCGGCGAGGACGCCACCTTCGTCTCGCGCATCCGCGAGGATTCGACCGTCGACAACGGCCTGTCGATGTGGGTGGTCTCCGACAACCTGCGCAAGGGCGCGGCGCTTAACGCCGTGCAGATCGCCGAACTCCTGGTCGAGCGCGGCCTGATCCAGCCGAAGAAGAAGGCGGCCTGACGGCAGTTTGTTTTCGCTCACGGGCCGCACCGCCGCTGCCGCGGCTGGCCCTGCGCGGGCGCGCCGGACGACCGGCGGCCCGCAGTCGCAGGCTCGGCCTTCGGCCGTGGCGGTTCTTCCTTCTCCCCTTGTGGGAGAAGGTGTCGCCGAAGGCGACGGATGAGGGGTGTTCCAGGGAACGCTGACGTCTCACTCCGCTGGAACACCCCTCATCCGTCTCGGCGCTGTCGCGCCGATCCACCTTCTCCCACAGGGGGAGAAGGGAACGCTCGCACTTTTCGGGTCAGCTGAGCTCATGATCGGTCCGGCTTCCAATATCCTCCTGCGTCCGGCCATCGCTTCCGACGCGGCCGCCATCGCCAAGCTGATGCGCGCGTCGGTCAATGCCTTCGACTGGATGCCGGTGTTGCACACGCCGGAGGAGGACCTGTTCTTCATCCGCGATATCCTGCTGCCCGAGCAGCAAGTGACGGTCGCCGAGGCCGCCGAATGCATCGTCGGCTTCATCGCCGCCCAGGGCGAATGGGTCGAGCAGCTCTATCTCGATCCGGCCTGGACTGGACAAGGCATCGGCAGCCGGCTGCTTGCTCAAGCCACCGCCGGCATACCTGTGGTCAAGCTTCATTGCTTCCAGGCCAATACCGGCGCGCGCCGCTTCTACGAACGCCACGGTTTTCGCGCCGAGGCCCTCGGCGACGGCTCGGCCAATGAGGAAGGCTTGCCGGATATTCTTTATGTCCTCAGGCGCTGAGCTCAGGCCCATTTTCGGCCGCCAGGCCGCGCAATATCGCCAACGCTTCCTCCGCCCGCTCCGCCGGCACGAACAGATGGTCGTGATAAAAGGCCGAGACCGGATTGACCCCCATGCCGGCCGCCGCCAACCGCGTCGTGATGGCGGCGAGGAAGCCGACGGCTTCCAGCGAGGAGTGGATGTCGAGCGTGATCATCCGGCTGCGGAACGTGCCGGCAAGGCCGGATGCCTTGGCTTCGTCTTCGGTCACGATCAAGGTCAGGCCTTCGCGCTCGCGGAATTGCAGGACGGGGTCGAGTCCTGCCGGGACCGACGTGTCCGGCGTCAGCGTCGTGAAGACATAGACGTCGGCGAGCAGTTGCGGCGTCATCGAAGCCAACAGCCTGCCCAGGTCGGTCTCGCCGGTCATCTTGCCTCCTCCGTTCCATGCACTGAACCACGCTTTTGAAAAAAGCGCACCTGACCCGTAGGATCGCCGCACGTTTCTCCGTCCTTGGTTCGAAGCTGGCAGAAAGCCAGCCCTTGAATCAACAGGAGGGAACATCCGTGAGCATTTCCGAAACCGCGCCTGTCTCGAACGGCGCCTTGTGGACCGGGCGCGTGCTTAGCGCCGCCGTCGTCCTGTTCATGACTTTCGACGGCGTCATCAAGCTGCCGCCGCTGGATGTTGTCACCCGGACGATGACCGAACTCGGCTGGCCGGCCGACGCCAATGTCGCGCGCCTGATCGGGGTTATCGGGCTGATCTCGACCGCGCTCTACGCCATTCCGCGCACATCGGTGCTCGGCGCCATCCTGCTCACCGCCTATATGGGCGGCGCGATTTCGACCCATGTGCGGATCGGCAACCCGCTGTTCTCGCACAGCTTGTTTGGCGTCTATCTCGGCATCATCCTGTGGGGCGGGCTCCACCTGCGCGACCAAAGGGTGCGCGCGCTGATCCCGTTCTCGCGATAGAGGAGCAAAAGAAATGTTTGCCACCATCCTCATCATCCTGGTCGTCATCGTCGCCGCGGTGCTGACCTATGCCGCGACCCGGCCGAACGATTTCGTCGTCACGCGTTCGGCCAGCATCAAGGCGCCGGCCGAGACGATCTTCCCGCTGATCAACGATTTCCGGCGCTGGCCCGAATGGTCGCCCTTCGAAAAACTCGACCCCGGCATGAAGCGCACGCTGTCGGGCGCCGAAAGCGGCAAAGGCGCGGCCTATGCCTGGGAAGGCAACTCCAAGGCCGGCAAGGGCCGCATGGAGATCACGAATTCGGTGCCGTCATCGCTGGTGTCGCTCAAGCTCGACTTCGAAAAGCCGTTCAGGGCCAACAACAGTGTCGACTTCACGCTTTCGCCGTCCGGCGAGGGCACGACCGTCACCTGGGCGATGCGCGGGGCAAGGCCCTTCATCGCCAAGCTGATGGGCCTGTTCATGAATTTCGACACGCTCATCGGCAAGGATTTCGAGGCCGGGCTCGGCAATCTGAAGCGCCTCGCGGAGAGCTGAAAAGCACGAAATTTCAATGAGTTGGTGTTCAGTACTGTAAATCCGGCCGGCGCCTAGCCGGCCAATCTTCATCATTGCCGGGATCAATTTAGCTGTTTGTGAGTTTAGGGCATGGCGGCGAGGACGGCGCTTGAGAGAGGAACAGCAATGAAGAAAGCAATTACCATCCTGGTGCTGACGGTGGCCCTTGGCGCCTGCTCGCAAACGGAAAAGGGTGCTGCGATCGGTGGCCTGGGCGGTGCGGCGGTCGGTGCCGCAGTGGCGGGCGACCCTGTGCAGGGCGCGGTCGTGGGCGGCGCGGTCGGCGCAGTGGCCGGCGCGCTGATCGGCCATGCCAGCGAAGCCGGCCAGTGCCGCTATCGCGACCGTTACGGGCGTGTCTATGTGGCGCGCTGCCCGTCCGGCTATTGAGATATCGGACCGAAATCGAACAAAGAAAAACGGCGGGCCGATACCCGCCGTTTTCATAAGCGACGAAGAACCGTGATTACTCGGCGCTGGCCGCCTCAGCCTCGGCCGGTGCGGCGCTCGCCGCGGCAGCCGCCGCAGCGGCGTCTTCCTGGGCCTTCTTCAGCAAGGCAGCGCGTTCCTGCGCCTTCTTGCCGGGCAGAGCCTTGTTCGGGTTCGAGCGGGCCTCGCGCTTGGCAATACCGGCCTCGTCGAGGAAGCGCAGCACGCGGTCGGTCGGCTGGGCGCCATGCGACAGCCAGTGCTTGACGCGGTCGGCGTCGACCTTGACGCGCTCGCCGTCCTTCGGCAGCAGCGGGTTCCACGAGCCGAGCGACTCGATGAAACGGCCGTCGCGCGGCGAACGGGCGTCGGCGACGACGACGTGGTAGTAAGGACGCTTCTTCGAGCCCGCACGGGCCAGTCTGATCTTCAGTGCCATTTCTTTGTCTCCTAAAAGCTCTGATTTCGTTGATGAGTTTTCGGCTGGGTTCAGCCGGTTTTCGTCACGCCGTTGGCAGCGGCGATCTGTTCGTGGTGCCGGATCACTTCGCGAACGACGAAGTTGAGGAATTTCTCCGCGAAATCCGGGTCGAGATGCGCATCCTTCGCCAGCTGGCGAAGGCGGGCGATCTGCTGCTGCTCGCGCGCGGGGTCGGCGGGCGGCAGGCCATGCTCGGCCTTCAGAACGCCGACCGCCTTGGTGCAGCGGAAGCGTTCGGCCAGCATATGGATTAGGGCGGCGTCGATGTTGTCGATCGAAGCGCGGTAGCCGGCCAGGATGGCGCGTGCATCGGCCATGTCTTTCTCCTCGTTCATCGCCCCTTCACTTCTTCTTGCCCAAACCGGGCAGCCCGCCGCCACCCAGGCCCGGCAGACCCGGAAGCTTCATGCCGCCGGGCAGGCCCGGCAGTCCGCCGCCACCGGGAAGCCCGCCCGGCAGGCCCTTGCCGAGGCCGGCGGCCTGCGCCTGCTTCTGCAGGGCCTCGAGCTGCTTGGGATCCATCTTAGACAGGTCGGGCATGCCGCCGCCGGGCATCATGCCGCCCAGGCCCATTTTCGAGGCGAGGCCGCCCATCATGCCGCGCATGAGGCCGCCGCCTTTGCCCTTGCCGCCCATCGCCTTCATCATGTCGGCCATGCCGCGATGCATCTTCAAGAGCTTGTTGATCTCGGCCGCGTCGGTGCCGGAGCCGGCGGCGATGCGCTTCTTGCGCGAGTGCTTGAGGATATCGGGATTGGCGCGCTCGGCCTTGGTCATCGAGGAGATGATGGCGAGCTGGCGGCCAAACATCTTGTCGTCGAGGCCGGCGGCGGCCAGCTGGTCCTTCATCTTGCCGATGCCGGGCATCATGCCCATGATGCCGCCCATGCCGCCCATCTTCGACATCTGCTGAAGCTGCTGGGCAAGGTCGTTCAGGTCGAACTTGCCCGACTGCATCTTTTTCGCCATCGCCGCCGCCTGCTCGGCGTCGATGGTTTCGGCGGCCTTCTCGACGAGCGAGACGATGTCGCCCATGCCGAGGATGCGGTCGGCGATGCGCTTGGGGTGGAATTCCTCCAGCCCGTCCATCTTTTCGCCGGTGCCGATGAGCTTGATCGGCTTGCCGGTGACGGCGCGCATCGACAGCGCCGCGCCGCCGCGGCCGTCGCCGTCCATGCGGGTCAGCACCAGGCCGGTGATGCCGACTCGTTCGTCGAAGCTTTTCGCCAGATTGACGGCGTCCTGGCCGGTGAGCGAGTCGGCGACCAGCAGGATCTCGTGCGGGCTCGACACCTTCTTGATGTCGGCCATCTCGACCATCAGCGGCTCGTCGATATGGGTGCGGCCGGCGGTGTCGAGGATGACGACATCATGGCCGCCGAGCCGGGCGGCCTGCACAGCGCGCTTGGCGATATCGACCGGGCTCTGGCCGGCGATGATCGGCAGCGTCGCGACCTTGGTCTGCTCGCCGAGTTGGCGCAGCTGCTCCTGCGCGGCGGGCCGCCGCGTGTCGAGCGAGGCCATCAGGACCTTCTTGTTCTGCCGCTCGGTCAGCCGCTTGGCGATCTTGGCCGAGGTCGTCGTCTTACCGGAACCCTGCAGGCCGACCATCATGACGACCACGGGCGCCGGCGCGTTGAGGTCGACGGCTACGCCCTCGGCGCCGAGCATCTCGACCAGCTCGTCATGGACGATCTTGACGACCATCTGTCCGGGCTTGATCGACTTCAGCACCGCGGCGCCGACCGCCTTCTCGCGCACCTTGTCGGTGAAGGAGCGAACCACTTCCAGCGCGACGTCGGCCTCGAGCAGCGCACGGCGCACCTCGCGCAAAGCCGCCGAGACATCCGCCTCGGAGAGCGCGCCGCGGCCGGTCAGGCCGTTCAGGATGGAGCCAAGACGCTCCTGGAGGGATTCAAACATCTGCGGTCCTTGATCTCGGTGGGGTTCGACCGAGAGGTAGTGCGTTCGCGCCGGGTCGCCAAGCAAAAGCGCAAAGCCAAAAAGCACCCGGGGGCGCATCGCGCTGCCGGGTGTTGGCCTCCAGGATCTCTTTACAGCACCCGCCTCAAAGAGGCTTCGGCGTCCTAGTCGGCTTTCGCGAAAGAAAACTCGTCGCGGAATTCAGCGGCTCTAGACAGGAAATCGGCCGCGGAGTCAAGGCTAATGCATGTCGCGCTAAAGTGCGCAGCGGTTTTGCGGCAACGACATGTGCAAGAAACTATGCAGGAATCTGGGCCCAAACGCCGCGATTGACGGCAGCTTAGCCCAAGCTTTGCCGGGTCGCCCCGACTCGCAGCGGCGAGCGCCGGTGCAAAAGCAGCAGCATCGTCAGAAGCGTGCTGACGACGCCGATCGCGGCGATGAGAACGGCGTCCAGATTGGTCCAGCCGGGGCCTTCGAGAGGCTTGGCATTGAGCAGCGCGAAGGAATTGTAGGCCTCCTGGTGCGAGATCAGCAGGAAGCCGGTCAGGTTGTTGCCGAGATGGGCGCCGAAGCCGGCGCCGAGATTGCCGGTGACATAGACCAGGAGTGTGAGCAGCAGGGCGAATGTGCCGATCGAGATGAAGACACTGGCATTGATGGCCAGCGTCGAGGCCGTATTCCAGTGCAGCGACGTGAACAGCAGGCCCGGCAGCACCGCCCAGACCAGAGGACTCCTGAAGCGACGAGCGAGGGCGCGCAGCAGATAGCCGCGAAACAGCATTTCCTCCGACGAGGTCTGCAGGAAGGCGAGCAGCGCGATCGGCGCCAGGAAAAGCAGCCAGGACGACAGGGTGATCGGTCCGCGCGCGATCTCCGGCTGCAGCCAATAGAGCAGCACCTCGGAGAACAGCGAGGTGATCAGCACCGCGACCAGGCCCTTGAAAAAATCGCCGCCAGCGATGCGGCGGGTGACGCCAAAGAGAGCCGACAGCGGCTCGCCATGCACCAAACGCATCGCCACCCACAGGCCGATCCAGATGCCGGCAAAGGAGCTCAGCGCGCTCAGAATGCCGATGGGCGATGCCAGGAAATCCTGCATGTACTGCCCGGTCGAAGGTCCGGGAAGGCGCCAGACGATGTAGACATAGGTGCCGGCAAACAGCACGACGGCCGTCGCCGCCATCCAGAAGGCAATGACGATTGCCGTGCCGAAGAACAGCCGCAGCAAATTGGTCTTTTCGTTCGGCGAGCGGCGATAGCGCTCGAAGGCGGCATTTTCGATCGTCACGCGGCTCCCCTTTTGGCTGTATTGTGTAGGAGGTCGGTGGTTACCGCGCGATTACCTTGCTTTGAGTCGGGACTGACTGGATCGCGTTGAGGGCACGAACATCGAATTCGTACCACGGAACACTAACGCGCGATCACGACGGTAGGAGATTAGCTGGAACGCCCATCTCGTCGTCATCCACGGGCGGAGCAAGGAGCGAAGCGACGCGGCGCAGACCCGAGGATCCATTCCGTTACTTCCGAGCGTTGCCACAGTGCAGAATTCTGCCCCGCTGCGCTCTTCGGCCGGGGTCACGGAATGGATCCTCGGGTCTACGCGTCCGCTTCGCTTCCGCTCCGCCCGTGGATGACGAAGTTCGGACGCTTCGGCCAATCCCAAACGTGTGCATTGAACGCAGGCAAGCCGGCTGAGCCGTCAGCACGGAAAAGAAACGGCCGCCATCGCCGGCGGCCGCTCGACTGACGACGATCAAGCCCGATCAGCGCATCACATAGACGATGCGCCGCGTGCCGGGGTCGACCAGCGCCGGCTGGTTGTTCACATAGACATAGCGATACCGGTAATCGGGAATCTCGCGCAGCTCGACCGTGTCGGGCAGCGTGGCTCCGGTCACCACCTCGCCCTCGAGATAGACCGGATCGACCCGGTGTGTGGTGACATAGGTGCCGACCTCGGCCGGCGGTCTGCCGATCGACTCGATGGCGTCGTCGCCGGGAACGATAGCGCCGGTGTAGCTGTCCGTGGTGTAGATGTTATCGGTCGGCGGCGACACGACGGCGATTTCGGCATTGGCCGGCCGGCGTGTCAGCACGACGCGGCTGCCGCCGAAGTCGCCCGTCACATAGTCGGAATAGACCCAGCCATTGCCGCCCGCTTCGGCGATCGTGCACCATTTGCTGTTCGCGATGCAGCCGGTGAGCGTTGCCGACTGGCCGGCGGCCAGCACGCCAATCACGGGATATTGCGGACCGGGGCCGGCGCGCACATTGAGATCGGCCACCGCCGAGACGGCAGTGTCGGCCAAGGCCGCGCCCGACATGGCGAACAGCGCGCCGGCAAGCGCCGGAAACAGTACGCGTTTCATGGTTTCACTCCGTTTTTCCACTGTCCCTTGCGGTCGGAAACGAAACCAAGGCTTATGCGTTCCGGCTAAAGCGCCTTTCGGCCGCTCACGAATTGTTCCATGATTTCTCGGGTTTCCGGTCAAAAGGGCGTGAACTCTTTAGCCGCGGCACGTCCCGCCGGACCGGCGCCAACGATGGCGACATCAACGTCTTTCATGAGGCAGGCCCGCCACACCTGATGGCCGATCGCAGGCTATTGCCCTTCTTTCGCCAGTGTCGGGTGTCACGTCCCCCCGCGAGGACGGTGACAACCGGGCGTTTCGCTGGCAAATTCGCAGCCGGGACGTGATTCAAGGCAACCAGGAGAAGGACATGGCATTTTTTGCCAAAAGAAGAATTTTCGCGGCCGCCGCGGCGGTGGTGGCGATGCTGGGGTTGGCGACAGGCGCCGAAGCCGCGGCCAGCTGCGGCAAGAACGGCGCCGGATTCGAGGCCTGGAAGCAGGACTTTGCCGCCGAGGCCAAGGCCAACGGCGTCGGCCAAAGGGGGCTTTCGGCGCTGGAGGGGGCGACCTACGCGACAAGGACGATTTCGGCCGATCGCGCCATCCACAAGGCTTTCAGCGGCTCGGTAGAGGCTTTCATGAAACGCCGCGGGGCGTCCGCGATCATCTCGAGAGGCCGCGCGCTGAAGAAGGCCAACGCGGCGATGTTCGCCGATATCCAGCGGACCTATGGCGTGCCGCCGGGCGTGCTGCTCGCCATCTGGGGCATGGAAACCGGCTTCGGCGCCTCGATGGGCAATCAGAACACGGTGTCGGCCATCCTGACGCTCGCCTATGACTGCCGCCGCCCGGACTATTTCACCCCGCACGCCATCGCGGCGCTGAAGCTCGTCGATCGCGGCGCGCTGAGCGCCTCCTCGGTTGGCGCCATGCATGGCGAGATCGGCCACACCCAGTTCCTGCCCGGAAACGTGCTGAAATATGGCGTCGGCAGCGGAAACCTGCGCGACCGCAATACGGCGCTGGCTTCCACCGCCAACTATCTCAAGGCGCATGGCTGGCATGCCGGCGCGAGCTACGAGGCCAATATGGGCGCGATCGCGGGCTGGAACTCGGCAAGCGTCTACCAGCAAGCCATCGCCCGCATCGCCGAAGCGATCGACGCGGACTGATCGAGGTCGTCATTCCACGGAAAAGCTCGGCCAAGCGCCGGGCTTTTTTGTTTGTGGAGATTGGCGAAAGCCGGGAAAATGGGGATCACTTCCCTCGGGGCGCCTTGGGGCCTCGCGGAGCGACGCGCGCAGACCCTAGAATCCATGCCATGGCATTGGCCGTAGAATGCTGCGGTCCAGAATAGGCGCCGATGGCTGCGCCAGCTAGGATCGCCAGATGACCGGCTATGTCTACATGACTGCTAGCCAGAAAGGGGGCACGATCTATATCGGTGTCACCAACGACCTTGCCCGCCGCATACCCGAGCACAAGAATGGCCAAGGTTCCAGCTTCGCCAGCCGTTGCGGTGTGCAGCGTCTCGTCTGGTACGAGGAATATTTCGACATCGCTGATGCCATTCAGCGTGAGACGTCACTGAAACGCTGGCCACGGCGATGGAAGATTGAACTGATCGAAAAGAGCAATCCGGAATGGTTCGAGCTGTTTCGCGGAATTGGTTGGTGAGCGTTCTGCACCGTGGCGGCGCTCAGGCGTCACGGCATGGATTCTAGGGTCTTCGCGCGTCGCTTCGCTCCTTGCTCCGCCCTAGAATGACGAAGGACAGGTCGGCTGGACAGCACCCCCTCTGCCCCACAGGACATCTCACCCGTAGGGGAGATCCGCAATTTCAGCGACGGTTCCTTGCTGCGAGCGTCCTGAGGCGCAGCCCGTTGAGCCGGATGAAGCCCTCGGCATCCTTCTGGTCGTAGGCGCCGCGGTCGTCCTCAAAGGTGACCAGCGCATCCGAGTAGAGCGTTTTCTTCGACTTGCGGCCGGTGACGATGACATTGCCCTTGTAGAGCTTCAGCCGCACCGTGCCTTCGACGTCTTCCTGGCTCTTGTCGATCATCGCCTGCAGCATCACGCGCTCGGGCGAGAACCAGAAGCCGTTATAGATGAGCTCGGCGTAGCGCGGCATGAACTCGTCCTTGAGGTGCGCGGCGCCGCGGTCGAGCGTGATCGATTCGATCGCGCGGTGGGCGGCGATCAGGATGGTGCCGCCGGGCGTCTCGTAGACGCCGCGCGACTTCATGCCGACGAAGCGGTTCTCGACCAGATCGAGCCGGCCGATGCCGTTGTCGCGGCCGAGGTCGTTGAGCGCCGCCAGCATGGTGGCCGGTGACAGTTTCTTGCCGTTGAGCGCGATAGGATCGCCCTTGAGGAACTCGATCTCGATCTCGGTGACGACATCGGGCGCATCCATCGGCGAGACGGTGCGCTGATGGACGAATTCCGGCGGCTCGCTCCACGGATCCTCCAGCACCTTGCCTTCGGAGGAGGAGTGCAGGAGGTTGGCGTCGACCGAGAAGGGCGCGTCGCCGCGCTTGTCCTTCGGCACCGGGATTTGATGCTGCTCGGCGAAGTTGAGAAGGTCGGTGCGCGACTTGAACGACCAGTCGCGCCACGGCGCGATGACCTTGATGTCGGGGTTCAGAGCATAGGCCGAAAGCTCGAAGCGGACCTGGTCGTTGCCCTTGCCGGTGGCGCCATGGGCAATGGCGTCGGCGCCGGTTTCCTTGGCGATCTCGACCAGATGCTTGGAGATCAGCGGCCGGGCGATCGAGGTGCCGAGCAGGTAGGTGCCTTCATAGACGGCGTTGGCGCGGAACATCGGGAAGACGAAGTCGGCGACGAATTCCTCGCGCACGTCGACGATGCGGATGTCCTTGATGCCCATCATCTCGGCCTTGCGGCGCGCCGGCTCGAGCTCACCACCCTGGCCGAGATCGGCGGTGAAGGTGACGACTTCGGCGCCGAGCTCGGTCTGCAGCCATTTCAGGATGATGGAGGTGTCGAGGCCGCCGGAATAGGCGAGCACGACTTTCTTGACGTTCTTGGTCTTGGACATTTTTGGCGGTTCCGCGGGAAAATAGCTTCGCGGGCGAGGTATCACGGCCTTTCCGGGCGGCGCAAGAGACGAAGGTGAGCAGGAGAACCCCATCGCCGCGGCTGGCGCGACTGGGGCAGCCGCGTTATAAACTCGCAAACCATCACGACACCTGGCCTTCCATGTCCTTCATTCCCGACACTTCGACGCTCATCCAGTTCGCCATCGCCACCGTCATCCTGGCGATCACGCCTGGGCCGGACATGACGCTGTTCGTCTCGCGCACGCTGAGCCAGGGCCGCGCCACCGGCTTTGCCTCCATGGCCGGCGCGCTCTGCGGCACGCTGATCCACACCACGCTGGTGGTCGTCGGCATCTCGGCGCTGATCGTCGCCTCGCCGATGGCCTTCTTCGTCTTGAAGATTTTTGGCGCCGGCTATCTGGTGTTCCTGGCTTTTCAAGCGGTGACGAAAGGCTCGGCCTTTTCGCCGGAGAAGAGGACGGGACCGCAGGTTTCGCTGTTCCGCAGCTGGGCGGCCGGGCTCGGGGTCAACCTGCTCAACCCCAAGATCATCCTGTTCTTCATGACTTTCCTGCCGCAATTCGTCTCCGCGCACGATCCGAACGCGTCCGGAAAGCTGTTCTTCCTCGGCATGATGTTCATCGTGCTGTCGATCCCGGTGACGGCGCCGATGGTGCTGGCGGCGGAGAAATTTTCGGCGGCGATGAAGGCAAGCCCGCGGGTGACGCGCGCGGTCGACTATCTGTTCGGCGGCGTGTTCTCGGCCTTCGCGCTCAAGATCCTGACCGCGCAGGCGAAGTAGGGCGTTAGCCATCGCGTAAAATTCGCCGGCGCTGTTGCATTGCTGCTCTTGCCCCCAGGATTCTGCCCACCTAGAAGATTCGCTAGGGCATATTGGGGGACTAATGAAGAGCTTACTCTTGGCATCCGTTGCCGTGATCGGGCTGGTCTGCGAGGCCAGTGCGCAGGAGGCGACCTATAACTGGTCGGGATCTTATGTCGGCGTGGAGGGCGGCTATGCCCACTCCTCCGTCGATTTCGATGCCGACACGACAAACTTCGACGGCAGCCATCAAAAGGATGGTTATCTCGGCGGCATCTATGCCGGGCACGATTGGCAGAGCGGGGACTTCGTTTACGGCGTCGCCGGCGATTTCGATTTCGTCGGCATGCACGACACAAAATTCGGCCACCTAGACCTTCTCGGCAAGGGCGAAGCCTATACTTACGACGTCGACTGGGTCGCGACGGCGAGGCTGAGAGCCGGTTACACGCCGACCGACCAACTCCTTGCCTATGTCACCGGCGGCGTGGCTGCCGGGCATTTTCAGGCAACTTCCTATGACCGTCCCATTTTTGCGCCAGTCGGGTCGACTGCGGATTTTTCAGGCGTGAAGGTGGGCGGCGTGATCGGCTTGGGCGCGGAGTATGCACTCGCGCCGAACTGGTCCTTGAAAGGGGAATACCTCCACTACGCATTCGACAAGATCGAACCTGGGCCGGGCGGCACGGCTGGCGCGAGCTTCCGACCGTCCCTCGATACAGTAAAATTCGGCGTAGCGTACCGTTTTTAGGGCAGCTTTTGGGTCGGGAGACCAGGGCCGGCGAAGGGTCGAACCATGCCGGCCGCCTCCAAGGCGCGAACGCGTTCGTCATATTCTTCCAATGTCAGCGCGTAGAGCATCTGGTCGAGGCGCTTGCCGGTCCGGCCATCTATGCGATGAGCCCGCAACGTGCCTTCCAGCCGCAATCCGAAACGTTCGCACACGGCGATAGCCGCGGCGTTACGCGCCAGCGGCTGAAAGGTCACCTTCTCGAGCTTTCGCTCGCGAAAGAAATGCCTGAGCAGAACGGCAGATGCCTCAAAGGCAACATTCCTACCCCGGTTCTCCGGATCGCCGATAATCAAGTGCAACGAGCCGAGCCGGTGCCGGAGATCGACCTCCATGACGGCCAGGCCGAGCGGCTGGCCGTCTGGCAGACCGAGGATCGTCATGAGATTACGCTTCAGATTATCGAAGCTGGCGACATAGGCCCGGAAGGCATCGAGGCCCATCGCTTTTTGCGGCGCGTTCAATCCTTCCATGACGGCGGGATCGGCTAGCCAAGCTGCGATCTCGGGTGTCACATCCGCCGGCCTGAGCGTGCGGATTCGGATCTTGTCGCTCCAGCGGTCGACAAAGACGGGTCTCAATCCCTGTGCTGCAAGGGGCGTGACGAGGGGCTTGGCGCCCGGTTGCGGCATCTTCGGCATGGTCCAGTGATGCGGGAGCATCGAACCGGGGTCAAGCCGGAGTTTGGCTCAGTTGATCCGGGTGCAGCCTACCGCTCCAGGTCGAGCAGCGCCTCGCGCCGCCAGCTTCCGGCCCAGCGGCCGGCGGAGAGCCAATAGAAGATGCCGCCGACCATGCCGGCGCCGATCACGGCCAGCCGGGCATTGGTTTCGGTGACATCGAAATTGGCGTCGCCCACATTATGCACGAAGCCGAGAAAGACGACGGCGATGATGGCGCCGCCCAGCGCGTAGAACAGCCAGTCGCGCCGGCCGAGCACTTCGGCGGTCAAAATGACGACCGCCGCCGGCATGAAGGCGAAATAGGCGACGAACAGCGCCACGAAAGGCACCGAGAAATAGAGCGAGGCGGTCGCCGTCGGCTCCGGATCGGCCGGGGTGTAGCCCAGATGCGCGAGGACCAGGATGTTGAGGAAGGCGCTCGCCGCCAGCGAGCCGACGACATAGCCGATCAGGATGACGGCGAAGCGAATGATGTAGGCGACGAGGCGCCTCACGCCTCGCCGTGTCCCGCGATCATCATGGCTTCGAGCGCCAGCCGGTCAACCTTGCGCATGCGCTCGGACTCCGACTTCAGCTGGCCGCAGGCGGCGAGGATATCGCGGCCGCGCGGGGTGCGGATCGGCGAGGCATAGCCGGCATTGTTTATATAGTCGGCAAACTTCTCGATCGTTTCCCAGTCCGAGCACTGGTAGTTGGTGCCCGGCCACGGGTTGAACGGGATCAAATTGATCTTGGCCGGAATGCCCTTCAAGAGCTTCACCAGCGCCTTGGCGTCGTCGAGGGAATCGTTGACGTCTTTCAGCATCACATATTCGAAGGTGATGCGCTTGGCGTTGGAGAGGCCGGGATAGGCCTTGCAGGCGGCGATCAGTTCCTTCAGCGGAAACTTCTTGTTGATAGGCACCAACAGGTCGCGCAGGTCGTCATTGGTGGCGTGCAGCGAAATCGCCAGCATCACGCCGATCTCCTCGCCGGTGCGGAAGATTTCCGGCACCACGCCGGAGGTCGAAAGCGTGATGCGTCTTTTTGACAAGGAAAGCCCGTCGCCGTCGGAGGCGATCAGCAGCGCCTTCTTCACCGCCTCGAAATTATAGAGCGGCTCGCCCATGCCCATCATGACGATGTTGGATACCTTGCGGCCCTCGGCCGGCACGATGGCGCCGTCCGGCGTGTCGCGGTCGGGGAAGTCGCCGAGGCGGTCGCGCGCGGTGAGCAGCTGGGCAAGGATCTCCTCGGCTGTGAGGTTGCGCACCAGCTTCTGCGTGCCGGTGTGGCAGAAGGAGCAGGTCAGGGTGCAGCCGACCTGGGAGGAGATGCAGAGCGTGCCGCGGCCTTCCTCGGGAATGTAGACGGTCTCGATCTCAACGGGCCGGCCAGCGCCGCGCGGCGGAAAGCGGAACAGCCATTTGCGCGTGCCGTCGGCAGAGATCTGCTCCTCGACGATCTCGGGCCGGGCGACGGTGAAATGCCTGTCGAGCTCGGCGCGCAGGTCCTTGGAGATGTTGAACATATGCGCGAAGTCGGAGACGCCGCGCACATACATCCAGTGCCAGAGCTGCTGGGCGCGCATCTTTGCTTGGCGCTCCGGCACGATGCCGGCGCCGACAAGCGCCTCGCCGAGCTCGGCACGGGTCAGGCCGATCAGCGACGGCTTCTCGGCCGGTGCTGCGCGGCGCAAGGCATCACGTGCGCCCTCGGCGGTAAGATCAAGCGAAACGGTCATGGTGGCGCCAATATAAGCGATTTGCGGCCGATTTCAGCACCGGCCGCACAGGAAGCGCGGCGCATAGCACAGCCCGGCGCCGGAGTCATGCGCCCCGCTTTCCTTCTCCCCTTGTGGGAGAAGGTGGCCGAGCGAAGCTCGGTCGGATGAGGGGTGCTCCAGCGGAGTGAGGCGTTGGTGTTCACTGGAACACCCCTCATCCGTCTTGGCGCTGCGCGCCGATCCACCTTCTCCCACAGGGGGAGAAGGCCGCGACTGGCGATGGCCCTTGAAAACAGATCACATCTTCGTGTTGGCGTAACCAATCGAAACGCATCCGCGAACCTGAAAGGGGCGACCATGCCCCTCAACGATGGGAGTTGTTCAAATGCACTCGATCAAGTTCGCACTCATTGCCGGCCTCGCCGGTCTTTGCGCCTCGCAGGCCCTTGCCGAGGACACGATGGGCGCCATGACGATGATGAAGGGCGGACAGGTCACCGCGATCATGCCGGACGGCCACATGGGCACCATGATGCCGGACGCCAAGATGAGCGCCGAGATGATGAAGATGGCCAAGCCGATCAAGCATTGCATGATGATGATCACCGACGCCAAGGGCAAAGCCTACATGGTCGACACGTCGACCAAGAAGGCCCAGGCCGAATGTGAAAAAATGGCGATGTGACCTCGCCGATCCTGCGTGCCGACCTCCCCGCCGGCCGGTGCGCCGGCGGGTTATCCGCCAACCGGCAACGTCCCCTTGAGCATCGCTCCTCGACCTGACTGACATAGCGTCGGGCTCGCCCTCGCGGGTTGATCGACCCGGCGAGTGTGCTAGGGCGAGTAACCATCACGAGGACGGTCATGGCCGGCATATCCCGAAAATACCGCATGCTGCGGCGTTCCCACGCCATGTGGATGTCGCGGCGCGTATGGCAGCCGCGTCTCGTCTTCTGGGCCGGCGCCATCTCGA
Organism: Mesorhizobium sp. B2-8-9; assembly: GCF_006439475.1. Taxonomy (NCBI): domain Bacteria; kingdom Pseudomonadati; phylum Pseudomonadota; class Alphaproteobacteria; order Hyphomicrobiales; family Phyllobacteriaceae; genus Mesorhizobium; species Mesorhizobium sp. B2-8-9. The sequence goes on from NZ_VFTQ01000029.1 coordinate 68,087, forward strand.
TTGGCCTGATCAGCGTCCTGTTCGCCCTGCTCGCCGACCGCGCGCAGGCCCTGTTCCATCTCATGACGGGCAATGACGGCGGCTGGCGCTTCTATCTGCCGCTCGTCGTGACGCCGCTCGGTTTCGTCCTTTGCGCCTGGCTCGCGCATTCCTTCTTTCCGGGGTCGCAAGGCAGCGGCATCCCGCAGGCGATCGCGGCGCGGCATCTGCGCGACGAGGAAGACCGCAGCCGGATCCTGTCGCTGAGGCTGGTGGTGGGCAAGATCGCGCTGACCATCGTCGGCCTCGCCTGCGGCGCCTCGATCGGGCGCGAGGGCCCGACAGTACAGGTCGGCGCTTCGCTGATGCTGCAGGCGGCGCGCTGGGGCGGCATGGCGCAGGCGCGCGGCCTGATCCTGGCAGGTTCCGCCGCCGGCATCGCCGCCGCCTTCAACACGCCGCTTGCCGGCATCGTCTTCGCCATCGAGGAAATGGGCCGGGCCTACGAGGCGCGCACCAACGGGCTGGTGCTGACGGCGGTGATCCTGGCCGGCCTCGCCTCGCTCGGGCTGCTCGGCAACTACACCTATTTCGGCGTCGCCAGGGACACGGTCGCCTTCGCCACGGACTGGCCGCTGGTGCTCGCCTGCGGCGTCATCGGCGGCGGTGTCGGCGCGCTGTTCTCGCTCTCGGCGCTGAAAGTCATGCGCCGCATCCGGCGCTGGAACGCGCTGCAGCCGCTGCCGCGCACGCTGGTCGTGGCGGCTGTCTGCGGCCTGGCCGTCGCCGCGATCGGCATCGCCTCCGGAGGATCGACCTTCGGCACCGGTTATGTGCAGGCGCGCGGCGCGATCGAAGGCACGCCGCTGCCGGCCTTCTTCTTCGTCGAGAAATTCGCAGCCGGCCTCTTGTCGATGGTGTCGGGCATTCCCGGCGGCCTCTTCGCGCCGTCGCTGGCGGTGGGCGCGGGGCTGGGCAGCACGCTCGGCCTGGTCTTCGGCACGGCCACCGGCACGGCGGCGCTGCTGGGCATGGCCGGCTATTTCGCCGGCGTCGTGCAGGCGCCGATGACGGCCTTCGTCATCATTCTCGAGATGACCGGCAACCACGACAATGTGATCGCGCTGATGTGCGCGTCGATGCTGGGCTACGGCACGGCGAGGCTGATCTCCAACGAACCTCTCTACCACGCGCTGTCGCGCGTCTTCATCGCCGAGGCGATCCGGCGGCGCAGGGCGCAGCCAGAGCCGGCGCAGGGCTGAGCGCCAGCCCAAGCAAAAGGCCGGGCATGATGTCCGGCCTTGCGTCAGGTTCGAATGCGGTTCCCGCCTATTTGCACTTGGCGATCGAGGCCAGCGCGGCCGAGATGCCTTTCAGCGAGAAGACGTAGGAGGTGGGATTGCCGCGGCCGGACTTAGCCTGCACCTTCATGTCGGAGCCGGTCTTCATGGCGGCGATCAGCACCGGCTCTTCCGCCGCGTTCTCGACCCAGGCCGACTTGCCGCGGGTGAACATCGAGAAGGACTTTTTGTCGATGGTGACAGTGGCCTTGGAACCTTCCTGGAAATTGTAGCCGGCGATGAACTGCGGCTCGTAGGAGACCTGCTGTCCGGGACGCTGGCTGACGAAGAAGAACATGTCGCCATGGTCGAGCGACGGTGGCTGCTTGTCGGTGGGCACGGTCAGCACATAGCAGACCTTGCCGGCGGCCGACTGATAGCTGTAGGTGCCCCAGGCATTGTGCTGGCCGATCTTGGTCGCCTGCTGCGCCAACGCCGGCGCCGCCGAGGCCGCCAGGACCAGGCTGGAAACTATAGCAATCAATCCGCGCATTGTTCTTCCCGTATTCCAAATGGTGCGGAGGCGGGCCGCGTGGCGTCCTGCCGTCGCTTCATTTTGATTTAATCAGGGTTACCAAACGGTGAATTGTCCTTGAAGAAAAGGAACCCACCCCAGGAAACCGCCACCATCCGCGCCGCCACTGTGGATTGATGCCGGCGCGACGTCCCGGCGCGGAGTTGGATGCCACGAAAACGGCAAGAGTTTGTCTTTTCGTCCGCGCCGATTTGCGGGCCTGAAGCGAGCCGGGATCAGCTGTTGTCCGCCAGCGCGGCTTTGGCGGCCTGCCTGTGGGCAGGCGTGATATGCGCGCTGACGGCGGAGATCGCCGCGGTCAGCACGGCAAGGTCGTCGGTGAAGCCGAGGCCGAAGATGAAGTCGGGAACGAAATCCACCGGCAGGACGAAATAGCCGAGCGCGGCGAGCAGGATACCCTTGGCGCGCAGCGGCGTGTCCTTGTCCATGGCGCAATAATAGGCGGCGACAACCTCGTCCATGAACGGAATCTGCCGCGCCGCCTTCTTGGCGGTGCGCCAGAATTTTTCGCGCACCTCGCCCTCGCCGGCAAGCTTGTCGCCGAAGCCGAAGAAATCGAAACCGGTACCTTGCGCCATCAATCGCTCCTTGGCCGCGTGCATCGTTGCGGGCGGCTCGCCGCGGCAAAATGTGGTGAAAGCGGGAGGCGGCTACAAGAGTTTAGGAGGCGCGCCGACCTGAAAATCGAACTCGCAACAATAACCAGCGTGGCAATCGCCTCAGTGTGGTGGTTGGCCAAGGCATCCCTCCGATCGTCATCCACGGGCGGAGCAAAGAGCGAAGCGACGCGCGCAGACCCGAGGATCCATTCCGTGACATACGAGCGCTGCTCACGGTGCAGAATGCTGCCCCGCTGCAATTCTCGGCAAAGGTCACGGAATGGATTCCAGGGTCTGCGCGCGTCGCTTCGCTCCTTGCTCCGCCCTGGAATGACGAAGCCAGGCTGCTACGGTGCAGAATCCTGCTTCGCTGCATTCCTCGGCCAAGATCACGGAATGGCCAGGATCACGGAATGGATCTCGGGTCTGCGCGCCGCTTCGCGTCGCTACGCCCGTGGATGACGAGGTTGAGAGGCTTTGGCCAATCGCGAACGTTCGCCACGATCTGCACCGCCGCGACGCTCGTAGGTCACGGAATGGATTCCAGGGTCTGCGCGCGTCGCTTCGCTCCTTGCTCCGCCCTGGAATGACGAAGTCCGCTCGCTCTCAGCCGAAATATACGTTCATCCGCTTGGCGAGCTCGATATCGAGCGCCGTGACGCCGCCTGCGTCATGCGTGTTCAGCGTCACGTCGACGGTCTTGTAGACATTCGACCAGTCCGGGTGATGGTCCATCTTTTCGGCCGCCAGCGCCACGCGCGTCATGAAGGCGAAGGCCTCGGAGAAATTCTTGAAGACGAAGCTGCGCTTGATGGAGGCGCCGTCGGCGGCGAGCGACCAGCCGTCAAGTTCCGCAAGCGAGGCGACGATCGCTTCCTTGTTGAGTTTTTCCCTGTTCATGTCCGGTCCCTGTGCTATTCGCAGATGATCCAACCATAGCGCCGGATCGATGAGCGCAAAGCCCATAAAATCCATTCTGTTCGTCTGCCTTGGCAACATCTGCCGCTCGCCGCTGGCCGAGGGCGTGTTCCGCGCCGTCCTGACCGAGCAAGGCAAAGACCAGGGTCTGGTGATCGATTCGGCCGGGACGGGCGGCTGGCATGCCGGCCAGGAGCCGGACCGGCGCTCGATCGCGGTGGCGGCAAGGCACGGCGTCGACATTTCAGGGCAGCGGGCGCGCAAGGTGCTGCAGGAGGATTTTTCGCGTTTCGACCTGATCCTCGGCATGGACAATGCAAATGTGCGCGACCTCAAGGCGCTGGCGCCGCAGGCCGCGCACGACCGCATCCATCTTTATCTGGATTTTGCTACGGGAAAGACCGTGGACGTTCCCGATCCCTATTACGACGGCGCCGAGGCCTTCGCCTCGGTCTACCGCATGATCCGCGAGGCGTCGGATGCGCTGGCGAAGCGGCTTGGGGCCAGCGCTTCGCCGACCAGCGGCCAGGCTTCCTCGACGATGTAGGGGCCGCCGCCGACCGAATCGCGCGACGACATCAGGACGAAGCGGCCGACGCGGAAGGGCAATGCCGCGAAATTGCCGCGCGCCGAAAGATATTGCGCGACATCGAGCGGGCTCCCATTGCGCAGGCGCGCCAGCGTCACATGCGGCGAAAACTTGCGTGGGTCGGCCGGCAGACCGAGCCGCTGGCAGATGCGGTCGATCTCGCCCTGCAGCGCCGTCAGGTCGGGTGAGGCCGACACGCCGGCCCACACCGCATGCGGCTTCTTGCCGCCGAAGGCGCCGACGCCGGTGAGCGTGAGCTGGAAAGAGGGGCGGTCAACGCGGTCGAGGGCGTTGGCGATCTCGTCGGCAACATGGCCCTCGACATCGCCGATGAAGCGCAGCGTCAGGTGGTAGTTTTCGACGTCGATCCAGCGCGCTCCGGGCAGCCCGCCCCGGAGCAGGGACAAAGAGAGAGCAGCATCACGCGGAATTTCGAGGGCGGTGAAAAGACGTGGCATGTGAAGCCTCCTGTCCTCGAATCGAAACTCTCGTTCCTAGCGAATCATCGATATTGGCGCGGGGCAAGCGGTTTGTTGTCCACAAAGTTTCCCCAGCGGAAAGCGTGGCATTACGGACTCATGATGGCCCTCCATTGTCGGCGATCGCCTTCTCGACCACGGGCAGGATGCGCTCGACCATGACGTCGACACCCCGGGGATTGGGATGCAGGCCGTCTTCGAGCTGGCGGTCGGGATGGCCGGCGACGCCGTCGAGAAAGAACGGATAGAGCGGAACGCGGTATTTTTCGGCAAGCCGCGGATAGATGGCATCGAAGGCCTTCTGGTAATCGGCGCCGAGATTGGGCGCGGCGCGCATGCCGGCCAGAAGCACCGGAATGTTGCGTTGCTTCAGCTTGCCGAGCATGGCGTCGAGGTTCTTCTCGGCGATCTTGGGCGAAAGGCCGCGCAGCATGTCGTTGGCGCCAAGCTCGAGGATCACCAGCCTTGTGCCGTCCGGCACCGACCAGTCGAGCCGCGCCAGCCCGCCGCTCGATGTGTCGCCCGACACGCCGGCATTGGCGACGGCGACATCGAGGCCCTTCGCCTTCAGAGCCGCTTGCAGCCTGTCGGTGAAACCCTGGCCCGGTCCAAGGCTGTAGCCAGCCATCAGGCTGTCGCCGAAGCCGACTATGGTGAAGGTTGCGGCGCGCGCCGGCGAGATGGCGGCGCAAAGGCCGAGGAAAAGGAGGAGAGCTGCGGCAAAACGGTGTTTGAAAGCCATGCGGCGAGCCCCATATGACCGGAACAATCCAAGGGAGGAGACAGCGGCCGTCTCCTTTTTTCACATATAGGGCGCTTTCATTGTGACAGAAGCCGTCATTGCGCTGAGGGACATATCGCTGACGCTCGGCGAGGGCGCGTCCTCCGTCCATGTGCTGAAAGATGTGAGCCTCGACGTGGCGGCCGGCGAAGCCACCGGCATTGTCGGTCCGTCGGGCTCCGGCAAGTCCACGCTGCTGATGGTCCTTGCCGGGCTGGAAAGAGTCGATTCGGGCACCGTCCGGATCGCCGGCGAGCTGATCAATAACAAAAGCGAGGATCAGATTGCTTCGTTTCGGGGGCGAAACATCGGCATCGTGTTCCAATCCTTCCATCTCATCCCCAACATGACGGCGCTGGAAAATGTCGCCGTGCCGCTGGAGCTCGCCGGCCATACCGATCCGTTCGGGGTGGCTGCGCGGGAGCTCGCGGCGGTCGGCCTGAGCGACCGCGTGACGCATTATCCGGGAGAGCTTTCCGGCGGCGAGCAGCAGCGCGTGGCGATCGCGCGGGCGCTGGCGCCGTCGCCGCGCATCCTCATCGCCGACGAGCCGACCGGCAACCTCGACCAGGTGACGGGAAAGCAGATCGCCGATCTCCTGTTCGCCAAGGCGGCGGAGCGCGGCATGACGCTGGTGCTGGTGACGCATGATCCGGCGCTGGCCGGGCGTTGTGCGCGCCAGGTCTCGATGCGTTCGGGGCGGATCGAGGATGCGCCTTTGCTCAAAGTGACGGCATAGAGGCATGGCGGCCGCCCGGCTTCGAACCCTGAAGCTTGCCATCCGCTTCTCGCTGCGCGAGATGCGCGGCGGCCTGTCCGGCTTCATGATCTTCCTAGCCTGCATCGCGCTGGGCGTCGCGGCAATTGGCGGCGTCAATTCGGTGGCGCAGGCGATCTCGGCCGGTGTCGCCAATCAGGGACAGACGCTGCTTGGCGGCGATTTGCGCTTCCAGGTCAACCAGCGCAGCGCTTCCGATGCGGAGCTCGGCTTCATCAAGGGCCTCGGCACTGTCTCGCTCAATTCCGGCATGCGCTCGATGGCGCGGCTGGAGGACGGCTCGGACCAGGCGCTGATCGAGGCAAAGGCCGTCGACGACGCCTATCCGCTCTACGGTGCGCTGGAAACCGATCCGGCGCTGCCGAAGGAGCAATTGTTCGGCGAACGGTCCGGCGTGTTCGGCGCCGCCGCGCCCGACCTTTTGTTCGACCGGCTCAATCTTCACATCGGCGACAGGTTGAAACTCGGCAGCGCCACTTTCGAGTTGCGGGCGAGGCTGGTCAGCGAGCCGGATGCGGTGTCGGACGGTTTCGGTTTCGCGCCGCGGCTGATGATTTCGCGCCAGGGCCTTGCCGCATCCGGCCTGGTGCAGCCCGGCAGCCTTGTCGAGAACGCCTATAAGGTGCGCCTGCCCGACGGCACGTCCGAGGCGCGGATCAAGGACATCCAGGCTCAAGCCGCGAAGGATTTCCCGCAGGCCGGCTGGTCGATCCGCACGCGCAGCAACGCCGCCCCCGCGCTCTCCGCCAATATCGAACGCTTCTCGCAATTCCTGACGCTGGTCGGGCTGACGGCGCTGGTGGTCGGCGGCGTCGGCGTGGCCAACGCCGTGCGCGCCTATCTCGACGGCAAGCGCGGCGTCATCGCCATCTTCAAGAGCCTCGGCGCCTCGGGCGGCTTCGTCTTCACCGTCTATCTGGTGCAGATCCTGTTGATTGCAGGCCTCGGCATCGTGCTCGGGCTTATCGTCGGCGCCGCGATGCCGTTCGTGGCGAGCGCGCTTCTGCAGTCGGTCATCCCCGTGCCGGCGCAAGGCGGCTTCTATCCCGGCGCGCTTGCTCTTGCCGCGCTGTTCGGCCTGCTGGTGACGCTGGCCTTCGCGCTTTTGCCGCTCGGCCGCGCCCGCGACGTGCCGGCAACCGCGCTGTTCCGCGAAATGGGCTTTGAAAGCCGGGGCCTGCCGCGCCTGCCCTATACGGGCGCGGCGCTCGCGATCGTGCTGGCGCTGGCGGCGTTGGCGATCCTTTCGGCCAACGACTACCGCATCGCCTCGATCTTCGTCGGCGCCACGGTCTTTGCCTTCCTGGTGCTGCGGCTGGTGGCGGCGCTGGTGCAGTGGGCCGCAAAAAGGAGCCCGCGTGTGCGCTCCGTTCCGCTGCGGCTGGCGCTCGGCAACATCCACCGTCCGGGCGCGCTGACGCCCTCGGTGGTGCTGTCTCTCGGCCTCGGGCTGACGCTGCTGGTGGCGCTTGCGCTGATCGATGGGAATCTCAGGCGGCAGATCTCCGGCAGCCTGCCGGAGCGGGCGCCGAACTTCTTCTTCGTCGACATCCAGAGCAGCGATGTCGATGCCTTCGCCGGCCTTGTCGGCAAGGAGTCGCCGCGGGGAACGCTGGTCAAGGTGCCGATGCTGCGCGGCCGCATCATGGCGCTCAACGGCGTCGACGTCGACAAGCTGAAGATCCCGGCCGACGGCGCCTGGGTGCTGCGCGGCGACCGCGGCCTGACCTATGACGCCAAGCAGCCGGAAAACGCAACGCTGACCGAAGGCGCATGGTGGCCGCAGGACTATTCCGGCGAGCCGCTGGTGTCGTTCTCGGCCGAGGAGGGCAAGGCGATCGGGCTGAAGCTCGGCGACACCGTCACCGTCAATGTGCTTGGACGCAACGTCACCGCGAGGATCGCCAATTTCCGCCAGGTCGAGTGGGAGACGATGGGCATCAACTTCGTCATGGTGTTTTCGCCCAACACCTTTGCCGGGGCGCCGCATGGCTGGCTGGCGACACTGACCGACAAGCAAGCCACCGCGGCCGACGATGCAAGGCTGCTCAACGCCGTCACCCGCGCCTTTCCGGCTGTGACGACGGTGCGCGTCAAGGATGCGCTCGACATCGTCAACCGGCTGGTCGCGCAATTGGGTGCGGCGATCCGCGCCGCCGCCGGCGTGGCGCTGATCGCCTCAGTGCTGGTGCTCTCCGGCGCTTTGGCCGCCGGCAACCGGGCGCGCATCCACGACGCTGTGGTGTTGAAGACGCTCGGCGCGACGCGACGAACGCTGATTACCGCCTTCTCGCTGGAATATGTGCTGATCGGCCTTGCGACCGCGCTGTTCGCGCTTGCCGCCGGCGGCATCGCCGCCTGGTTCGTGGTCGCGCATATCATGACGCTGCCGTCGCATTTCATGCCACAGGTCGCGGTGGCGACGATCCTGGTTTCGCTGGCGGTCACCGTCGGCATCGGCCTTGCCGGGACCTGGCGGGTGCTCGGCCACAAGGCGGCGCCGGTGCTGCGCAGCCTCTGACGGGGGGCCGAGAGCCGCCCGCCCGCTTAAACCTTTGTAAGCCCGGTTAAATTTTTGTAAGAAAGACGCCCGGAAGACCCGAAAACCGGCCTTTTGCCTTCTCACGAAGCGTTGCGCCTCGTTACCGTCTTGTTCTTGACGTCGAGAACGCTCATATTTTGCGCAGGCATGCTGGAGCCCCGCCAGCGGCGCCTGGTCTCGAATGACCTGTCACCGGACGGGGCAGAAGCAACAGAGGATTTCCAATGGCTGATCCCATTCGCAACTACCAGACGTCCGCCGCCCCCGGCGTGCGCGTCGATATCGATCAAGGCCTGCGCGCCTATATGATCAAAGTCTACAACCTCATGGGGCTTGGCCTTCTGATCACCGGCCTTGCCGCCTGGGGCGCCTTCCAGCTCGCCATCACCGGCGACGGCCAGCTGACCGGTTTCGGCCAGCTCATCTATGCAAGCGCGTTCCGCTGGGTCGTCATCCTGGCGCCGCTCGCCGCCGTGATGTTCCTGTCGTTCCGCATCCAGTCGATGAGCGTGGCGGCGGCGCAGACCACGTTCTGGGTCTATGCCGGCCTTGTCGGCCTGTCGCTGTCGACGATCTTCCTCGTCTACACCGGCACCAGCATCACCCAGACCTTCTTCGCCACGGCCGCGGCCTTCGGCGGTCTGTCGCTCTACGGCTACACGACCCGCCGCGACCTGTCGGCGTTCGGCTCGTTCCTGATCATGGGCGTGATCGGCCTGCTGATCGCGATGCTGATCAACATCTTCCTGCAGTCGTCGGCGCTCGCCTTCGCCATCTCGGCGATCGGCGTGCTGGTCTTCGCCGGCCTGACCGCCTACGACACGCAGAAGATCAAGGAGATGTATTTCGAAGGCGACGTCGCCGACGTCGCGGGCCGCAAGGCGATCATGGGCGCGCTGCGCCTCTATCTCGACTTCATCAACCTGTTCGTGTTCCTGCTGCAGTTCATGGGCGACCGCCGCTAAGGCAGTTGCCCGGCCTCAGTGGACCATAGATTTTGCGAAGGGCGGCCCAACGGCCGCCCTTCCTTTTAATGCAGTCATCTGCTGTTATCGAGGCAGGAAAGATGGCTGCACAAATTATGGGCAATACTGCGATCAGGGCCGCTACGGCGGCCGACCTCGACCGAATCACCGAAATCTATGCCGATGCGGTCGCGCACGGCACGGCAAGCTACGAGCTGGAGCCGCCGAGCCGCGTGGAGATGGGCAACCGATTCGACAACCTGGCGGCGGGCGGCTTTCCTTATCTCGTGGCGGACAAGGACGGCATCGTGCTCGGCTATGCCTATGCCGGGCCGTTCCGGCCGCGCCCCGCCTACCGATTCGTCATCGAGGATTCGGTCTATGTCGCGCCGGAGGCCAAGGGGCAGGGCGTGGGCTTGCTGCTAATGCGGGCGCTGATCGAGGCAGCGCGCGCGGCGGGCTTCCGCCAGATCATTGCGGTGATCGGCGACGGCCACGCAGACAGCGCCTCGGTGCGGCTGCACGAGAAGCTCGGCTTCCGCCATTCCGGGCGCCTGGAAGGATCCGGCTACAAGCACGGACGCTGGCTGGACACGGTGTTCATGCAGCTTGCGCTGAATGGCGGCGCGGAATTGCCGCCGGATCCGGATTCGCTGCCCGAGCGAAGGTTTCGGATTCAAAAGGAATTGAAGAACTGAAGAATTGAGGAACTGAAGAAAAACGACTGCCGTACCGGCCGCCAAGCGCCCTTTTTCCTCAATTCTTGAATTCTTCAGTTCATCAATTCCCCTTTCCCTTCACGCCTCGACGAGCTTCAGCTTGGCATCGAAGACACCAAGCACGCGACCGAGCTCCTGGCCGCGCTTGAGGATGCGCCCACCGGCGGCGATGACGGCGAAAGCGCCTTGCCGGCGCGCCAGCCTGGGGTCCTTGACGATCTGGAACAGCGGCACTTCGCTGGCCCGGCGGAAGACGGAAAAGACAGCGCGATCAGTGAGATGGTCGATCGCGTAGTCGCGCCATTCATTGGCCGCAACCATACGTCCGTAAAGCCTCAGGATCTGGTCGAGCTCGCGCCGGTCGAATCGCACCGGCTGGTCGAGGCGTGCGTTGCGCGCCTCGTGCAACGGGATCAATATTCCGGATGCTTCCCCATCCTCCGTCCCGCCGCTGTGATCGGTCATGCCTCGATCCTTCGATTGAATCATGCGCCGGCCAAGGTTCGCGCTTTCATAAGGGAATTGCAAGGGCACGATGGAAATGCGGGGCCGGCCGAACACGCGCGGGTCGCGCGGTTTCCCAAACGTCCAGTCACGTTTGCGAAACACATGTTGGAATTGGTGATGCTCCGCCACATTCTCGCCACAAATAATCCGCGCTCATGCCCCAATGTCCGACGAATTTACGGTCGTTGCCTGAGACGGTTCGGTCCGGCACCGGCTCGTAAACCCCAAGCCCCCCGCCCACGGGTCAGCGTCGGATCGAACCAACCTCGGTTTTTCCTTGGAAAAATCAGGTGCGACGATCCCAAAACCTGAATGACCGGCGTCAGAAGCAAGCTGACGCCGGTTTTTTATTTCCCAGCTCTCCTTCTCCCCTTGTCGGAGAAGGTGGCCGCGAAGCGGCCGGATGAGGGGTGCTGGAAAGGAATGCGGCACTGATGATATGGCACGGTGCCGCGCCGGTCGCGAACGTCGTCGCCAAGCTGGAACACCCCTCATCCGTCTCGGCGCTATGCGCCGATCCACCTTCTCCCACAAGGGGAGAAGGGGAAGCTAAAGCCGGTCCGGCTTGCGGATGAAGGCGGCGCCGAGGATCGGCCCCGGCATGCCGTCCTTGCCGACCGACTGCAGCAGCACCGCGCAGCCGCCCTTCTTGGCGATCTCGGTCATCGGCAGTTCGTAACGCTGCGCCTTGCCGTGCCACATGCCGGCGGTCTGGATGTCGGAAACGGCGTTCCAGTAGGTCAGGCTGCGGCCGCTGTTCTCGCCCTGGCCGATCTTCACCGTCTGCGGCGGATCGAAATAGACGATCACAACATGGGCGTCGCTCGGGCCATTGCCGGCGTCGCCCGCGTCGATCATGACGCGGTCGCTGGTGCGGCTCACCTTGATGCCGACCCGCATACCCTCGCCGGTCCGGTCCATCCGGGCCAAGGCGCCGTCGACATCCTTGCGGCTGGCGCCGTTGACGTGGCTGCGGCCGTTGATGACGGCTTGCGGCGTGTAGACCGAGCGGCTGCCGAAGGCGCGCATATAGTCATATTGGCGCTCGGTGTTTTCCTTAGTGCTCAGCGTGTCCTGCCAGCCGAGATAGTCCCAGTAATTGACGTGGTAGGCGAGCGCGATGATGTCGTCCTTGCCGGCGAGCTCAGCAAAGAACTCGTCGGCCGGCGGACAGGAACTGCAGCCCTGGCTGGTGAACAATTCGATCACGCCCAAGGGCTTGTCGGTCTGAGGCTTGCCGGCCACGGCCTTGGCGGGCTCGGCTGCAAGGGCCGCGCCGCCCAACGCGGTGAGGGCCAGCGCCAGTGCCGCGAGCCGCAATCGTCCTTGAATTGCCATGACTTTCCAATTCCCGCCGGTGACGCCGGCCTTGTTCTGATTGCCAAAATATGTGGCAGAAGCGCCAGTCAACGGGAAGTCACGTTGCGGTGAAATTTTTGATGTTGCAGCAGCAGGTAGGGCGCAATAGGCGGGGTGATTGCATTTCACGGCGCGGTTCGATTCGGGAGCAGCGTCCTCGCCATGTGGCAAACTCTCCTGACCCCAGTCGATCTCTATTGCGAACGGACGGGGCCTGGACTTTGGGCGGAGCCGGCCAATGCTTCGACCAAACTGGCTTTCATTGCCGCGGGACTGCTGGCGGCGACGGCGAGGTTGGGAAGGCGAAGGCAGTAGGCAGTAGGCAGTAGGCAGTAGGCAGTAGGCAGTAGGTGTCCTGTTTCCCTACTGCCTACTGCCTAAGCCCTACTCCCTTGCTGCTGTTAAGCAGCGAGATCCCGCAGCACGTACTGCAAGATGCCGCCATTCTTGAAGTAGTCGAGCTCGTCCAGCGTATCGATGCGGCAGACGATCGGCACGTTCTTCACCGTGCCGTCGCCGAAGGTCACCTTGGCGACCATCTTCTGGCGCGGCTTGATCGTGTCCAGGCCGTCGATCTCGACCAGCTCGTCGCCCTTCAAATTGAGCGAGGCCCATGAGGTGCCGTCCTCGAAGACAAAGGGGATGACGCCCATGCCGACCAGATTGGAGCGGTGGATGCGCTCGAAGGACTGGGCGATGACGGCGCGGACACCAAGGAGATTCGTTCCCTTGGCCGCCCAGTCGCGCGAGGAGCCGTTGCCGTATTCGACGCCGGCGAAGATCACCAGCGGCACGCCTTCCTGCTTGTATTTCATGGCGGCGTCGTAGATCGACATCTCCTCCTTCGAAGGATAGTGGATCGTGTAGCCGCCTTCGCGGCCGTTCTCGCCCAGCATGTGGTTGCGGATGCGGATGTTGGCGAAGGTGCCGCGCATCATCACCTCATGATTGCCGCGCCGCGTGCCGTACTGGTTGAAGTCGGCGACGCCGACGCCATGCTCGGTGAGATACTTGCCGGCCGGCGAAGCGGCCTTGATCGAACCGGCCGGCGAGATGTGGTCGGTGGTGATCTTGTCGCCGAAGAGACCGAGCACGCGCGCGCCCTTGATGTCGCCGATCTTGCCGAAGGCGCGGCCCATGCCGGCGAAATAGGGCGGGTTCTGCACGTAGGTCGAATGGTCGTCCCAGGCGTAAGTCTGGCCTTCCGGCACCTTGACCTTCTGCCAATAGGCGTCGCCCTTGAAGACGTCGGCATATTTGCGGGCGAACAGCTCGCGGGTGACGTTCTTCTCGATGAACTCCTGGATCTCGGTCGAGGTCGGCCAGATGTCCTTGAGATAGACCGGCTTGCCGTCGCTGCCTTCGCCGAGCGGCTCGGTCGTCAGATCCCTGGTCACCGTGCCGGCCAGCGCATGTGCCACGACCAGCGGCGGCGAGGCGAGGTAGTTCGCCTGCACGTCCGGCGAGACGCGGCCTTCGAAGTTGCGGTTGCCGGACAAGACCGCGGCGGCGATCAGGCCCTTGTCGTTGATGGTCTTCGAGATCGGCGCCGGCAGCGGGCCGGAATTGCCGATGCAGGTGGTGCAGCCGAAGCCGACCAGATTGAAGCCGATCTGGTCGAGCTCCTTCTGCAGGCCGGACTTTTCGAGATATTCGGCCACCACCTGGCTGCCGGGAGCGAGCGAGGTTTTCACCCACGGCTTCTGCTTCAGGCCGCGCCGGTTGGCGTTGCGGGCCAAGAGGCCGGCGCCGATCAGCACGCTCGGGTTAGAGGTGTTGGTGCAGGATGTGATGGCGGCAATGACGACGTCGCCATGGCCGAGATCGTGATCGGTGCCCTCGACGGCGTAGCGCTTCGAGATCTCGGCGGCCTTCTTGTATTCGGTCTCCATCGCCTTGGCGAAGCCGGCGGGGATGTCCTGCAGGGCGACGCGGCCCTCGGGGCGCTTCGGGCCGGCCATCGACGGCACCACGTCGCCGAGGTCGAGCTCGAGCAGATCGGTGAACACCGGGTCGGCCGAGCCGGCGTCACGCCACATGCCTTGCGCTTTCGAATAGGCTTCGACCAGCGCAATGCGGTTCTCCTCGCGGCCGGACATGGTCAGATAGCGGATGGTTTCCGAATCGACCGGGAAGAAGCCGCAGGTGGCGCCATATTCCGGCGCCATGTTGCCGATGGTGGCGCGGTCGGCCAGCGTCATGTTGGAGAGGCCGGGGCCGAAGAACTCGACGAACTTGCCGACGACGCCCTTCTTGCGCAGCATCTGGGTGACGGTGAGCACCAGGTCGGTGGCGGTGACGCCTTCCTTGAGCCTGCCGGTGAGGCGGAAGCCGATGACCTCGGGCAAAAGCATGGAGACAGGCTGGCCGAGCATCGCGGCCTCGGCCTCGATGCCGCCGACACCCCAGCCCAACACGCCGAGGCCGTTGATCATGGTGGTGTGCGAATCGGTGCCGACGCAGGTGTCGGGATAGGCGACGGTTTCGCCGTCCTCCGAATTGGTCCACACCACTTGTCCGAGATATTCGAGGTTGACCTGGTGGCAGATGCCGGTGCCGGGCGGCACGACGCGGAAGTTGCGGAAGGCCTGCTGGCCCCATTTGAGGAACTTGTAGCGCTCTTCGTTGCGCTCATATTCCAGCTCGACATTCCGGGCGAAGGCCATCGGCGTGCCGAACTCGTCGACGATGACGGAGTGGTCGATGACGAGATCGACCGGCACCAGCGGATTGATCTTTTCCGGGTCGCCGCCGAGCGCCTTGATGCCGTCGCGCATGGCGGCGAGGTCGACGACCGCCGGAACGCCGGTGAAATCCTGCATCAGCACGCGGGCCGGGCGATAGGCGATCTCGACGCCGGCGGTGCCCTTGTCGGTCAGCCAGGCGGCGACCGCCTGGATCGATTCCCTGGTGACCGAGCGGCCATCCTCGTTGCGCAGCAGGTTCTCCAGCAGCACCTTCATCGAATAGGGCAGCCGGGCGATGCCGGTGAGGCCGTTCTTCTCGGCCTCAACGAGGTCGAAATAAACATAGTCCGCCCCACCTGCGGTCAGGGTGCGGCGGCAATTGAAACTGTCGAGGGATTTCGTCACGGCGATCCGTCCTTGTCTGTTCAGCCTGAAAGGGAACGGACGCCGTTGGCATGCAATCACGCGCAAAGGTGCGGGTACGGCCATTTCCGCTGTCCGCTCCCAAGCAACCCGAGCCGTTCAAGGCGGCGCGTGCGCTGGTTCGGCGCTAATTCTGATCCCGCGCCGACCGCTGGCACGGATGAACCGCATATAGAGAATTTCCCGGAATAGTTCTAGACAGTCGAAAGACGAATTTGCGTGAGGCGGCGAGCGCCGCGAAACGGTGCTTTCGGGACGGGCAAGAATGCGGCTGATCGCCGAAAATCTGGGCGGCGAGCGCGGCGGCGAGACGGTTTTCTCCAACATCAGCTTCGCGCTGGAAAAGGGCGAGGCGCTCATCGTCACCGGGCCGAACGGCGCGGGCAAATCGACGCTGCTGAGAATCGTCGCCGGGCTGCTGCCGGCCGCCGGAGGCAAGGTGCTTGTCGAGGGCGGCGGCGAGGCTTTCCCGACGGTCGCCTCGGCCTCGCACTATCTCGGCCACCTCAACGCGATGAAGACGGCGCTCAGCGTCGAGGAGAATCTCGGCTTCTGGCGCGCCTTCCAGGGCGAACCGGGGCTGGACGTCGAAGAGGCGCTGGAGACGGTGGCGCTCGGCGGTCTCGGGCATCTGCCCTTCGGCTATCTGTCGACCGGGCAGCGACGACGCGCGTCGATCGCCAAGCTTTTGGTGAGCCGTCGGCCGGTCTGGCTGCTCGACGAGCCCACGGCGGGGTTGGACAAGGCCTCGGAGGAGCGGTTCGCGGGGCTGAGGCGGGGGCATCTCGACGATGGG